>NZ_VTXF01000040.1:0-37659 GCF_013114585.1 Vibrio sp. 99K-1 | reverse complement strand
GGTCACTCAGTTCATTGAAATCAATGTGATTCCTAAGAATCAATTTTTGATATTCATCAACGAGTGCCCACACAGATTGATAGGTTTAAATTGTTAAAGAACTTCTCTTCGTTGTGATTGACATCACTTCGGAAGAGGCGGCTATTCTAGCGACTTAATTTTCAGTGTCAAACACTTTTGAAAATTAATTTCTACTTTCTAAAAGTAGAAGCGAATAATCGCTTGAAGCTAGTTGCCTAACTAACATTCTTCGCTGAAGCCTTATGGCGTCTGCCGTGTCAGTGAGGCGGCATTATAGAGATGTCGCTCACATTGGCAAGTGTTTATTTAAGAAAAATGCAAAAACGAGGCTTATATGATGGATAAACCACCAAGGGCTTATTTATGCAAGTTTACTTACAAAGTACCTACAAAATAATCACAGAGTTATCCACAGGCGTTGTTGTTTTGCCCCCAGAAAAGCAAAAAAGCTGCCCTAAAGCAGCTTTTTAATCAACAATGAGCCTAAATACCAGAGCCATATTGTTCGCCATCGTCCTCATGAAGCCCACATTCTCGTTTTAACCCGTTAAAGCGGGTTTCTTCTTCTGTCATACCAGGCTCCCACTTCTTAGTTGTGTGTGTATCGCCAACTGAAAGGTAACCCTGCTCTCGAAGCGGATGATAACTCAGACCGTGCTCTTCTAGGTAGTAGTGAACATCTTTATTGGTCCAATCTATTATAGGTAAGAACTTAAACACACCATTTTGGATAGATAAGATTGCCAAGTTTGCACGAGATTGGGATTGCTCTCTTCTCAACCCTGAGAACCAAGTACCAGCCTCAAGTTCATCTAACGCCCTTCTCATTGGTTCAACTTTATTTAGCTTGTTGTACTTCTCAATACCTTCTAGTCCTTGCTCCCAAAGTTTCCCATATTGTGCTTCTTGCCAATTAGGGCTTTGCTGAGCACGAAATACTTGTAGGTTTAAGGTGAGCTTCTGGCTTAACTCATCTATAAAGCGATAGGTCTCTGGAAATAGATACCCGGTATCGGTAAGGATAACTGGAATATCCGGCTTTGCCTGAGTGACTAAGTGCAGCATGAGTGCTGCTTGGATTCCAAAACTTGAGGACACCACATGTGTCCCTTCTAAGTTTTCTAGTGCCCATTTCACTCTTTCTAAAGCAGTTAGCTGTTCTAACTCTGCGTTAATCTGTCCAAGACGAAGTACCTGCTCCGTCTTGGTTAGTGCGAGTAGTTCTGCTAACTTCAATTTTGAAGCGACAGAATTATGCATGCAGGTCCCTCTTTGAAATGATCACCTCTTGGATGATGCCAGCTCGGATTGTGAAATCACCGAACCCTTCGTTCTCTTCTCGCTCTGCAGCCCAACGGCCCACCAGCGTGTCAATCTCTTCTAAGATCTGAGCTGATGTGATGTTCTCTTTATACATCTTAGGAATACGAGTACCGGCTTTGTTGCCACCTAAGTGCATATTGTAACGACCTGGCGCTTTGCCTACTAAACCAAGCTCAGCCAACATTGCACGACCACAGCCATTTGGACAACCGGTTACACGAAGGATAATGTTATCGTCTTCTGGTAAACCGTGTTTCTCGAGAATGCCTTCAACATCGGTAACAAACTCTGGAAGAAAGCGTTCGGCTTCTGCCATTGCTAGAGGACATGTTGGGAATGCCACACACGCCATCGAATTTTTGCGTTGTTCACTTACCGCGTCATCCATCAGACCATATTGACGAGCAAGCTTCTCAATTTTTGCTTTTTGACTCTTAGGTACACCTGCAACAATTAAGTTTTGGTTTGCAGTCATACGGAAATCGCCTTTGTGGATCTTAGCAATTTCTGCAACACCGGTTTTCAATGCTTTACCCGGAAAATCAAGCAAGCGACCATTTTCAATAAACAGCGCCAAATGGTGCTTACCATCAATACCTTCAACCCAACCGATACGGTCACCACGCTCCGTGAATTCATAAGGGCGACTTTCCGAGAACTTAACACCCGCACGCTTTTCAACTTCCGCTTTGAACACATCAATACCTACACGGTCTAGTGTGTACTTAGTTTTTGCATTCTTACGGTTTGAACGGTTACCCCAATCACGCTGTGTGGTAACAACCGCTGCCGCAACATCTAACGTATTTTCTAGTGGTACGAAACCAAAGTCGTCAGCTTTACGAGCATAAGTAGAGGTATCGCCGTGCGTCATTGCTAAGCCGCCACCAACTAACACGTTAAAGCCCACCAGCTTTCCGTCTTTAGCAATTGCGACAAAGTTAAGATCGTTAGCGTGAACATCAACATCATTTTGTGGGGGGATCACAACTGTTGTT
Organism: Vibrio sp. 99K-1; assembly: GCF_013114585.1. Lineage (NCBI taxonomy): Bacteria > Pseudomonadati > Pseudomonadota > Gammaproteobacteria > Vibrionales > Vibrionaceae > Vibrio > Vibrio sp. 99K-1. The sequence goes on along the minus strand of NZ_VTXF01000040.1, from coordinate 35,317 downwards.
TTGAATTTACGCGGTAGATAATTATTACCTAGGATAGGCTCATCATCGGTTGTTTCTAGTTTCTCACCATCAAGCCAGATCTCAGCATAAGCACGAGTTTTAGGCAGTAGGTGTTCACTGATCTTCTTCGCCCACTCATACGCTTCTTGATGTAGCTCGGACTCAACCGGGTTTGTCGTACACAAAACATTTCGGTTTACGTCACCCGCTGTCGCTATTGAATCAATTCCAATGCTGTTTAGCGTTTGGTGCATCAATTTGATATTCGGCTTCAACACGCCGTGAAACTGAAAGGTTTGACGTGTGGTTAGGCGGATAGAACCATAAGAGGTACTTTCATCGGCAAACTTATCTATTGCTAGCCACTGCTTAGGAGTAATGATACCACCGGGCATACGCGCACGAAGCATAACGTTATGCAGAGGCTCTAGCTTTTGCTTAGCACGTTCGTTACGAATATCACGGTCATCTTGTTGGTACATGCCGTGGAAACGAATCAGTTGAAAGTTATCTGCTGTAAAGCCGCCAGTGATACGATCTTGTAAGTCCTGTTCTATCGTACCGCGCAGGTTATTACTCTCACGCTTTAGACGTTCATTGTCAGCCAATGGACCAAGTACTTGGCCTAGCACTTCTTGCTCTATTACTTGCTTGCTCATTAGTACACATCCCTTTGGTAACGTTTCGCTTTACGTAAATCATTAATATATTGCTCAGCCTGTTCGCGGCTTTGATTGCCCTGCTTTTCAGCAATCGTCACTAGCGCTTCATGTACGTCTTTCGCCATTCGAGTCGCGTCGCCACACACATAGAAGTACGCACCTTCTTGTAGCCATTGCCATACTTGCTCTGCCTGCTCGATTAAGCGGTCTTGCACATACACTTTCTCTTTTTGATCTCGGCTAAAAGCAACATCTAGCTTAGTTAGCGCACCAGATTTGAGGTACTTCTGCCATTCAACTTGGTATAGGAAGTCTTGAGTAAAGGTACGATCACCAAAGAACAGCCAGCTCTTACCTTGAGCATCTGTGTTTTCGCGCTCTTGAACAAAGCTGCGGAATGGTGCGATGCCAGTACCCGGACCGACCATAATGATTGGAGTACTGTCGTCTTGTGGTAGCTTAAAGTTATTGTTGTTCTCTACGAACACCTTCACTTCACCACCTTCCTCTAAACGCTGAGCTAGGAAACTTGATGCTCCACCTAAACGAGACTCTTCACCTTTTTGGTATTCAACCAAGCCAACCGTTAGGTGAACTTCTTCATCCACTTCAGCTTGGCTAGATGCGATTGAGTAAAGACGTGGTGTAAGCTTACGCAACAGACCTAAAAGCTCATCAGCCGATAGTTTGGTTTTCTTCTCAGCTAATACATCAACAATTTGCGTGTTGCCCGCGTATTCACGAAGCTTGTCTTTATCTTCCACCAGCTTTAACAGTTTCTTACTGCCAGATAGCTCAGCAAACTTAGTGACAAGTTGAGGGTTTGAAGCCGTAATCTCGAACTTACTCACTAGAGCAGTATGAATAGAAAGGTTTTCACCATCCACATCGACACTCTCAATACCAGAGAGCCCAACCTTAGCTAGAATCTGATTCGCCAATTCTGAACTGTTTTCATACCACACACCCAATGCGTCACCCGGTTGATAAGTAATACCGGACTCATCCAGATCAATCTCGATATGACGAACATCTTTACCCGAATCACGACCCGTGATCTTTTGGCTTGTTAGCAATGTTGCGGTGTATGGGTTTTGTTTGGTGTACTGTGAATGACCAGCAGCGGCTTGACCGACCGGCAATTGAACGACCTCGGCCTCAGCGCCCGTCGACAGTGTTTCTTGTACTTGTGATAGAGCTTTAGTACGCCACTCGGTTGCTGCCGCTTCGTAATCTACGTCACAGTCAAGACGGTCAACAAATGATTTAGCACCAAGCTTAGCTAGGAAGTTATCGAAGTCTTTCGCAGTTTGGCAGAAAAACTCGTAGCTTGAGTCACCCAGACCAATCACACCATATTGTAAGTTTGATAGCTTTGGCGCTTTCTTTGATTGTAGGAATTCGTGCAGCTCAATCGCGTTATCTGGCGCTTCACCCTCACCATTAGTTGAAGCCACGAAAATGACGTGCGTCTCTTTAGCTAGGTTCTTGCCTTTGTAATCACTGGCATCGAAAAGCTCGACGGCAATACCTAGGGCTTTTGCTTCTGCTTCTAGTGATTCAGCGACACCTTTGGCATTACCGGTTTGAGAAGCAAAGATAATGCTGAGCTTGCCAGCAGGTTTTGCAGCAACCGCCGCAGCTGCTTGAGTAATCGGTGCGGCTGCGCCCACAGGTTGAGCCTGGCTCACACCCCATAGGTAACCACTGACCCATGCCAGTTGCTGAGAAGATAATTCGGAAACAGTTTGTTGAAGATGACCCAGTTGTTGGTCATTAAGCGGTGCAGCTAATCCAGGTAGCTCGTTCGCCCCAGACTGTGCATTATTATTTTGTAAAGACTCTTTCTTATTTAAAGACATGGTCACGACATCCCTAATCATTGCGTGACGATAGATTAACCACTCCTTTTAATAACAAGAAAGAATAGAAAAGTATGTTTTATAACTTTTTGGAAGTAAAAAGCGATTGAATGGGTAAATGGGCTACTGGTTTTCAATACGAACTTGTTGAAAACCGACCGCCATTGCCGACTTAGATGCTAGGTCTAAATCCGCGTAATGGCACTCCTCACCATGGACATCAGTAAGCAGAACAAAGCCGCCTCCCATATGGCGAAACTCCACAACCCAAGACCCTTCTTGTATTGAGGGCTCTATGATGGCTTCAACTAACAAATTTTCTCGATATAAATTGCGTAATTCATTGAGTGTCATATTCCATCCCTTGTTCTGACCCAACAACATAGACCTTATAAGAATAGACGTTAATCAGCTCTCTGTATAAGGGTGGTCGAAAGTGATGAATGTGCTAACTAATTCCAGAAAGATATATACCCAAGTAACCTCAAGATGCTTGGGTATAATCAACAGATATAAAAAACGCCACTTAATAAAGCGGCGTTCTTAAAATTAGTTTTAGATGTTCTTTAGGGTGTACTTAGAATCGCACTTCTGCGCCAGCAAACCAGCCATCTACCATGACAAAGTTTTTACCTAGCTCAGAGTCGAAGAATTCATCAGAATCTAAGTCGATAACACGGTAACCACCACGCAAGGCAATTTCAGACTCTGATACTGGGATTCGATACTGAACACCCGCCATCAAATCTGTGCTCTTAATGCCACTGCTATCACCAAATTCCATGGTACCAATGATATCGAAGTTGGTGTCAGGAACGTTGATCTCTGCGTTACCGTAGAAGCTCCAAGTAAACTCATCGAAGCTTGATAGAGTTCCTTTTTGAGGTTCAATGTAATTCGAGTCTGAGTACTGAGTAAACGTCAGACCCGCATCGAAGTTCATCAACTTGTGCTCTAGCAACGTGTAGTAGAATGTGTAGTCGTACTTATCAAAAGCCAATGCATCCGTATCAATAGACGTATAACGGAAGCTAGCATTTGGCAGCATTGGGGCATTATGCTCAAATGCGAAATACACAGAAGGAGAGTTAGAGTCTTCATCTTGTCTCACTTCATTTAGCTTGGTACTTCCCCACCACATATCGGCACCGACTTTAGCCGTGTAAGAAAACTCTTCCTCAGCAGATACCGCTGAACTTAAAGATAGCATTCCCACTAAAGCAATTAATGGCATTTTATTCATTTGAGATAGCTCCAATTCCATATCGTTGTGCTAAGTGTATGCACATTCATAGATTATTGGGGAAAATTCTACCACACATCTTAAAGACTAAAACGATAAACCGACGGCAAGCCGATATTTGACGGTGTCATGACTTTAGTAGCGTCTCTGATTCGAGCTATGTACAAAGTTTTTGAAAAACCACACACCGATTGCAATCACAATCAACCAAGGCAGTAGTTTAAACACCACACTCATCATACCCAGCAGCAACATTACAGCTAATGCGACTCCAGTTGCCGCTAATACCGTCATAAAGGTAATGCCTGTCACAAGTAGCGTAGCAACGAAAATAAGAACAAAGATTAATTCAAACATAATGGTCTCCATAATGAGTTAATGACCTATCTTTCCTACTTTCTAACATTGCAGCATCTGTACCAAGTCGCCAAAACCAATAAAACCCTTATTTATCAGTCAAATAAAAAGCCGCACATTCTCATGCGCGGCTTTTTAAATAAATCAAAGTGGTAAATTTAGCCTTTAATGGCGAATTTAACCTATACGTTCAGCTCTTTAGGAATCTTAGCCAATGCCGTCTGCATGACTTCGATACCCGCGCCTTTCTTATGCGCATTTTCGCTGATGTAACGACGCCATTGTCTTGCTCCCGGCATGCTTTGGAACAAGCCAAGCATATGACGAGAAATGTGTCCTAAGCTTGCGCCCTTTGAAAGTTCACGTTCAATGTACGGGTACATCTCTTCCACGACTTGTGAGCGTTTCTTAATTGGCGTATCTAAGCCGAAGATCTGTTGGTCCACTTCCGCCAGAATAAATGGGCTATGGTAAGCCTCGCGACCGATCATCACGCCATCCAGGTGCTGAAGATGCTCTTTTGTCTGCTCTAATGTGGTGATGCCGCCGTTTACTGCGATCACTAGATCTGAGAAGTCTTTCTTGATCTGGTAAGCACGATCATAATCCAAAGGTGGGATCTCACGGTTCTCTTTCGGGCTAAGACCACTCAACCACGCTTTACGTGCGTGAATAGTGAATTGCTCACAACCACCCTTTTCAGAAACCGTTGAGATAAACTTCGTCAAAAACTCATAAGAGTCTTGGTCATCGATACCAATGCGAGTTTTCACAGTGATTGGAATATCAGTCACTTCTTTCATTGCTGATACACAGTCTGCTACTAGCTCTGGCTCCGCCATTAAGCACGCACCAAAGCGACCGTTTTGAACTCGGTCTGAAGGGCAGCCTACATTAAGGTTTACTTCATCATAACCACGCTCAGCTGCTAGCTTGGCACAAGCCGCAAGATCAACTGGGTTTGAACCACCAAGTTGAAGAGCCAGTGGATGCTCTTGCTCACTGTATTCTAGGAAATCGCCCTTACCGTGTAAGATCGCGCCTGTTGTTACCATTTCCGTGTACAGAAGAGTCTGCTGAGATAGCAAACGGTGAAAGTAACGACAGTGGCGGTCAGTCCAATCGAGCATTGGAGCGACAGACAACCTACATGAATGTGTCATGGCAAAGTACCCTAGTAGCGAGTCAAACAAAGATGCTGGAATACCCAGCAAAAGCAAAGTCGGCTATTGTAAAGGCTATGCTCTGTTTGTGCTATATGAACTTTGCCTCACACTTTTTTATAAATCATTCACCAGATCTCTAATTCAGCTTCACTAATCAGTTATGCCTTGAGTCACAATGTCATTTTGAGTTACCTTGTCTTATTCAAAGTCGTGGGTCACAATACGCTCTGTACCTGACTTTAATAGAAATCAATGGCTCCTTAACCGAAATAACCTGAAAATAGGGTTTGTTTAAGGATGTCCGATTGAATGGTGAAGAATTTGGACCACACATTAATAGAGCAAGTTGAAGGGATATGCGCATCGCGTGGCGTTAGATTAACGCCTCAAAGAAAGCGAGTGTTTGAGCTCATCCTCTCTAATAAGAAAGCCTCCAGTGCTTATGAATTATTAGAGCAATTGAAAGTCAGTGAGCCGCAAGCCAAGCCACCTACAGTATATCGCGCTTTGGATTTCTTGTTGGAGCAAGGTTTCATTCACAGAGTTGAGTCAACCAATAGCTTTATATGCTGCTGTTCTTGTAATGCCAACAAACATTTCTCCCAACTACTGATCTGCGATAAATGTGGCACAGTGGTAGAACTACAAGACGATTCCCTTGTGACTCTGCTCGCGAGTAACGCTGAGAAGCATGGCTTTCAATTGACCAACCACGTCATTGAATCGCATGGCATTTGCCAGTCTTGCTCCTCCGATATGAAAGAATAAGATTATAGAAGAACATTATGCGCGCTGAATTTGTAAACCCGTTTTTAGCTTCTTTGATGAACGTTCTAAAAACGATGGCTTCTCTAGAATTGAAGCCACAAAAACCAAGAGTTAAGAAAGATGAAATCGCTCGTGGTGATGTCTCTGGTTTAATCGGTATGGTTGGTCCACAATCACGTGGCTCAATGTCGATTACCTTTGATGAAGGTCTGGCTCTGGAAATCATGGAAAACATGCTTGGTGAGCGACCAAATGGCTTGAACGAAGAAGTAACCGACATGGTTGGTGAGATCACCAACATGGTAACGGGCGGTGCAAAACGTATTCTTGCGGAAAGCGGCTTCGACTTCGACATGGCAACGCCGATTGTGGTTTCTGGTAAAGGCCACACTATTCGTCACAAATGCGAAGGCGCAATCATCATCATGCCTTTCTCATCTCAGTGGGGTAATGCCTTCATCGAGATCTGTTTCGAATAAAAGTAACTACTGCAAAATATTTAGAAGGCTGGCGTCGATACGTCAGCCTTTTTTATTACCTGCGATTTAACCATTGCTTACTCTACAGATACAAAAACGCCAACCCTAAGGTTGGCGTTTACTTTTATGCTATCAACTCAATTAAGCTTTAAGTGCTTTGAATGCGTTGATTAGACCGTTCGTTGAGCTATCGTGAGATGTCACTTCTGCGTCATCAGCAAGCTCTGGAAGAATTTGGTTTGCTAGTTGCTTACCAAGTTCTACACCCCATTGGTCGAAGCTAAAGATGTTCCAGATAACGCCTTGAACAAAGATCTTGTGCTCGTACATCGCGATTAGGTTACCCAGAGAGCGAGGTGTAATTTGCTTAACAAGAATAGAGTTCGTTGGGCGGTTACCTTCAAACACTTTGAAAGGTACTAGTTCAGCCACTTCTTCTGCAGTTTTACCAGCTGCTAGGAATTCAGCTTCCACAGTTTCTCTTGTCTTACCGAATGCTAGAGCTTCAGTTTGAGCAAAGAAGTTAGACATTAGCTTCTGGTGGTGATCAGATGCTGGGTTGTGGCTGATTGCAGGAGCAATAAAGTCTGATGGAATCAGCTTAGTGCCTTGGTGGATCAGTTGGTAGAAAGCGTGCTGGCCGTTTGTACCTGGTTCACCCCAGATGATAGGACCTGTTTGGTACTCTACTGGGTTACCTTCACGGTCTACAAACTTACCGTTTGATTCCATGTTGCCTTGCTGGAAGTAAGCAGCAAAACGGTGCATGTACTGGTCGTAAGGTAGAATCGCTTCCGACTCAGCGCCGTGGAAGTTGTTGTACCAAATACCGATTAGCGCAAGGATCACTGGAATGTTGCTTTCAAACTCAGTTGAAGCAAAGTGGTTATCCATCTCGTGAGCACCTTCTAGTAGCTCAACGAAATTATCGAAGCCTACAGAAAGAGAAATAGAAAGACCAATCGCAGACCATAGAGAGTAACGACCACCAACCCAGTCCCAGAATTCGAACATGTTGTCAGTATCGATACCAAACTCAGCGACTGCAGTTGCGTTCGTCGATAGTGCAGCGAAGTGCTTAGCTACGTGCGCTTCATCACCTGCTTCTGCTAGGAACCAATCACGTGCAGAGTGTGCATTCGTCATTGTTTCTTGAGTCGTGAATGTTTTTGATGCTACTAGGAATAGCGTTGTTTCTGGGTTCAGAGACTTAAGCGTCTCAACGATGTGCGTACCATCTACGTTCGAAACGAAGTGCATGTTTAGGCGAGTTTTGTATGGCGTTAGTGCTTCAGTCACCATGTATGGACCAAGATCCGAACCGCCGATACCAATGTTTACAACATCAGTAATCTCTTTACCTGTGTAACCTTTCCACTCACCAGACACGATGCGGTGTGTGAACAGTTCCATTTTTGCTAGTACAGCGTTAACTGCTGGCATTACGTCTTTGCCGTCAACCATTACTGGCTTGTCGCTACGGTTACGTAGTGCAGTGTGAAGCACTGAACGGCCTTCAGTCTTGTTGATCGCATCACCGCTAAACATCGCTTCAATTGCAGACTTAACTTCAGTCTCGTTTGCAAGAGCAAATAGGTGCTGCATCGTTTCTGCGTCGATTAGGTTCTTAGAGTAATCGACTAAGATGTCTGAACCGAAACGAGTAGAAAAGCTCTCGAAACGTTTTGCATCTTGAGCAAACAGCTCTTTCATATCCATATCTTGAGCAGACTCAAAATGAGCTGTTAGAGCTTTCCACGCTTGTGTTTGCGTTGGGTTGATATTTTTCAACATGGTATCTATCCCGATGTTACTGTAGGTTTTATTCTAAACGTCACCTAGGTGATGAATAGAACCCCCGATTAGGCGAAAGTTTATATTTTTCTGTGATGACCAAACCGCGTCACCACTGAAAGATTCTTTGTAATTTTTTTTCACGACGTATTATGCCGTATATGAAGAGCTGTACCTTGAGATAAATCAGGATTAGATTTCCTGAGACAGGAATCGGTACAGACTCTGGCTCTAACATAATTAAATGTGAGCGAGACCTGATAAATTCAAGTTCAAAAGATAGCCTCAAACCACTTTTTTTCCAAATACATTATAAAGGATGGCGTATGTGGATTCAGAAGACTATACACCTAAACGCACAAAAGCGTGGATTTCATCTCATTACTGATGAAATTGAACAACAGATACACGAGATGAGCTCCCTATCTGTTGGTTTATTACATCTATTTATTCAGCATACTTCTGCCAGCTTAACGCTCAATGAAAACGCCGATCCGACCGTCCGTAGTGATATGGAGTCACACTTCAACAAGTTTGTGCCCGAACGAGCGCCCTATTACAAGCATACTTATGAAGGTGATGATGATATGCCAGCTCACATTAAAGCATCGACACTTGGCAACAGTGTGACAATCCCTATCACCAATGGTCGTTTAGCTTTAGGAACATGGCAGGGCATTTACTTAGGAGAGCACCGAGACTATGGTGGTAGCCGCACTGTAGTTGCTACGATTCAGGGGGAGTAGACTGCTTAAAAGCAAGATCTTCATAATAAAAACAATGCCTTCTGAATAAAAAAGAGTGGTGCATTTCCACGACCACTCTTATAAATACAGCGCTTGGCCTACTGTGGGCCAAATGCTTTAGAAAGGCTGGTTTATCATAACCCGAAAGGTCCCTTCATCATCGCCTCGCGCTAATTCCGCACGAACCACAATACCTTCCACTTGGAAACGAACCGCGCCGCCTAAGCTCCATTTCATGTCGGTATGAAGTGTTTTGATGTCATACTCATCAGCAACGCGCCCAACTTCAGCAAACGCCACCCATTGCCACCAAGGCAAATCGTAGTAGTTAATCAGTGGGATATCACCCAGTGGCTGCCAATCTGGAAGTACACGGTATTCTGCAGAGTAATGCACCGCCGAGCGTCCATGATAGCGACCTCCGGTGTAGCCTCGTAAGCGATACAAACCACCCAATCGAGCTTGCTCCGTTTCTGGTGGACGAGCGCAGTCTTGACCTGAGCAGTTATCCCAAGTGGGCGTATCAGCCGTATAGAAATCAAATGCCACGACTTGTTGATCGAATAAGTCCCCTAACGGACCTAAAGCAAAATACTGGCTGTTTTGAAATGTCCACTTCAGCCATAAATCATCGTTAGACCAACTTTCAGCACCCGTGATAAATTCAAGGTTAGTATGGGAGCCTTTGGTTGGATTACGTGTACTATCACGATTATCCCAATCAAACGCTAAACTAAAGCCCGTCGCCTCTTCATTATTATTTAAACCTTCTAACTCTCGAGAAGTATAAAAAGGTGTAAAAATAATCGAGCTGACACCCGACTCAACCGGTGAAGCAAAGCTTACATCTTTGATAGGTTGAAACGCCCCCAACAAACCATGTTCAGCAACATTGCCCCACGGCAACAGGTACTTAAACTCAAACTGATAGTTTTCTTCTAAGCCATCGGCAATAGTTTTGTCATCAATCGATGAATCGTTATCGCCTTGAGAACCAATGTAATACGGGTTTTCGTTAAAGCGAGCTTGGTACATCTGAGTACTGAACAGTACGTTCTCAGACAGTGCAAAGTTAAAAGCTGATAAGAAACCGACGTAACTGTCTTTATCTGAATACAACGCCATACCAAACAGAGCCGCTTGAGGCTGCCAAACACCCTTGGCAACACCAGCAACCCCAAAGGTATTACCCATGGTTTCAGTGCTGAAGTAGAAAGGGACAAAGGCTGAGTCTTTTTCTTCGCTCAGGACTGAAGAAGAAAAGCTAACACCGAGTAATGCCATTGCTGACATCACTAGGTGTCGAGTGGTTCGCTTGAACATCATTTACTGTACTGAATCCATAGCTACTTCACATATTCCATAGCTACACGCGAGGTAAGCTTAGTAACCAGCTCGTAAGCGATCGTGCCGATATGCTCTGCGACTTCTTCAGAAGGTAACTCTTTCCCCCAAAGTGTCGCTTCATCACCGACTTTATCTTGAGCATCCGGCCCAAGGTCGACCGTTAACATATCCATAGAAACTCGACCTGCAATAGGCACTTTTCGACCATTTACAAACACAGGTGTACCGTTAGGGGCGGTTCGAGGGTAGCCATCACCGTAACCAATCGCGATAACACCCACTTTGGTGTCACGTTCACTGGTCCAGTTCGCACCATAGCCCACGCTTTCACCCGCTTTAACATCACGAACTGCAATCAGGTGAGAGGTAAGGGTCATCACAGGCATAAAGCCAAGCTCTTGTGCTGATTTATCAACAAACGGCGATACACCGTAAGAGATGATACCAGGACGCACCCAATCAAGGTGGCTATCAGGCCAAGCCAACAAACCAGCAGAAGCTGCCAGCGAGCGCTCCCCTTCACAACCATCTGTAAGAGACAAAAACAGCTCAGTCTGCTCTACCGTAGTAGTTCTATCCAGCTCATCAGCACAACCAAAGTGGCTCATGTAACGGAGAGGCTTAGCGACATTCGCACATTGATGCAGACGCTCAACGAAATCTTGGTATTGCTCTGGACGAACACCCAAGCGGTGCATGCCGCTATCGACTTTTAGCCACACCACGACCGGTGTTTCTAAGTCAGCATTCTCTAGCGCGCTTAATTGCTCTTCGCAATGCACCACCGTTTGAATGTTATTGGTGACAAGGATCGGCAAATCACCCGAAGAATAAAAGCCTTCGAGCAACAAAATAGGTTTAACAATACCACCAGCACGCAGCTGCAGTGCTTCCTCAATACGAGCCACACCGAATGCATCTGAGCTTTTTGAGTGCTTAGCAATGTGCAGTAAGCCGTGACCATAGCCATTGGCTTTTACAACAGACATCACTTTGCACTGCGGGGCTTTCGACTTAATTTGGTTCAGGTTGTGCTCAAGCGCATTTAAATCAATGCTCGCGGTCGCCGCTTTCATATACGTCATTAGCGATTACTCGTCATCAAATGCAGGACCTGCATAGTTATCGAAACGGGAGTGTTGCCCTTGGAATGTCAGACGAACCGAACCGATCGGGCCGTTACGTTGCTTACCGATAATGATTTCAGCGATGCCCTTCAGCGAGCTGTCTGGGTTATAAACTTCGTCACGGTAGATGAACATGATTAAGTCGGCATCTTGCTCAATCGAGCCCGATTCACGCAAGTCCGAGTTAACTGGGCGTTTATCGGCACGTTGCTCTAGGGAACGGTTAAGCTGAGAAAGTGCCACAACTGGAACGTTCAACTCTTTCGCTAGCGCTTTTAGGGAACGTGAAATCTCGGCGATCTCAAGGGTACGGTTATCAGACAGTGAAGGGACACGCATCAGTTGAAGGTAATCGATCATGATCATTGAAAGACCATCATGTTCACGAGCAATACGACGCGCACGAGAACGTACTTCGGTTGGTGTTAGGCCAGAACTGTCATCAATGTACATGTTCTTCTTATCCATGAGGATACCCATGGTCGAAGAGATACGAGCCCAATCTTCGTCATCAAGTTGACCGGTACGAATTTTGGTTTGGTCTACGCGAGACAGGGATGCAAGCATACGCATCATCAGCTGTTCGCCTGGCATCTCTAGCGAGAAGATAAGCACGGGCTTGTCTTGTTTCATCGCCGCGTTTTCACACAAGTTCATCGCAAACGTGGTTTTACCCATCGATGGACGTGCCGCCACAATGATTAAATCAGAACCTTGTAGACCAGCGGTCTTCTTGTTGAGGTCATTAAAGCCGGTATCGACACCTGTCACACCGTCTTGCGGAGTCTTGTACAGGATTTCGATACGCTCTAGCGTCTTCTCAAGAATGCTATCTACGTTTTGAGGGCCTTCGTTTTCACTCGCACGACCTTCTGCAATCGCGAATACTTTACTTTCAGCAAGGTCGAGCAGGTCTTCTGATGTACGACCTTGTGGATCGTAACCAGAATCAGCAATCTCATTCGCCACACCGATCAGGCTACGAACCAATGCACGCTGAGCGACGATATCCGCATAAGCGTTAATGTTAGCCGCACTTGGCGTGTTCTTAGCTAGGTCAGCAAGGTAGGCAAAGCCACCCACTTCTTCAAGTTGCTCACGCAGTTCTAAGTGTTCAGAGAGTGTAATAAGATCCAGAGGAGAGCTTTCTTCAAGGATATCTTTTACCGCTTCAAAGATCAGACGGTGAGGACGACTATAAAAGTCTTTGGCCACAACCTTTTCAGCAACCGTATCCCAGCGTTCGTTATCTAATAACAAACCGCCAATAACAGATTGCTCAGCTTCTAATGAATGTGGCGGGACCTTGATGGCGTCCACCTGATCTTTGGCTGATTTCTGACTTTTGGTATCCACTATGACTACACTCAATAACTAATAATGATCGTTCATTATACCCAAGAACACTCATTTGTAATCCGATCCTATGAGTTTGTTTTATTCTTCAGGAAGAATTTACTTATTGCTGACGGAATTAACCAAGGGTAGCATTACGATCTCGCCATTCATTCACTGTATAACTGAGGTATGCGTGTCCAAACTATTGGCTCTGAGCACAGGTCTTCTAAGCACTGGTCTCCTGAGCGCTCCGATGGCTTTAGCTGATGATGCTAAAACCGATGTTGATGCAATCCTCGACTCGATAGTAGTACCAGAACCTACTGCTGAGCCGATCGTCGTTGCACCAGCACCAGAAGAAAAAGATATGGATATCGCCCCAAGTGATACGAGTGACACTGAACTGCCAAGCCCACTAAAAACTGAAGTCGAATTTGGATATCAGTCGCATACTGGTAATTCCGATTCACGCTCTCTAAACGCACGCCTAAACGGTGAGTACACGGCTGGCCGCCACAGAACCAGTGGCGAATGGAAATACTACAACCTCTATAAAGATGGCGAAGAAGATAAAAGGCAATCAACTTACACGGCTCAGAGTGACTACAAGTTAAGCCCTAAAACCTATCTTTACGGCAGTTTTAAAGGCGTCGATTCACGATACAGTGCTTACTTTAAGGATTACACCGTTTCGAGCGGTCTGGGTTACCAGTTTTCGAATACCGAAGAATTCGTACTGGAAGTCGAAGTGGGCCCGGGCTTTCGTTACCAAGAACCAAACCTCGATGAGCTAGACGATGATGACATCATCTTCCCAGAGATCGTTGAAGAAGCGATTTTCCGTGGCAACGTGAATACGTCTTGGCAGGTGTTGAAGAATTTGCAGCTAAAAGCCGATGTAACATTGGTGTCTGGTCACAGTAACTTGAAGTTCGATACTGAGTTAGAAGCGATCAACGATATTACTGACAATATCGCGCTTAAGATTGCACACTCTCGCCAGTACCACGATAAGGTTCCCGAAGGGCTAGATAAAGAAGACTCGGTTCTCTCCATAAACCTGTTGTTCCAATTCTAATTTCCATGGCTGATTGTTCAGCCATTAAAGCTTTTGGATCATAGTAGGCTTTTACCTACTGTAACCCTCCCTTACTTTTTCCTATATTCCAGACATAAAAAAACACCAGCCGAAGCTGGTGTTTAAAACTTTCATAAAGAAAGAATTCGTCTTGGTACTGAAATTACTCAGCTGCAACGATAGCGATTTTCGCAGTAGCAAAAACTTCAGAGTGAAGTTGGATGCTTACTTCGAATTCGCCGATGTTACGTAGAGCGCCTTCAGGTAGGCGTACTTCGCTCTTAGCTACTGCAACACCTGCCGCTGTGATAGCGTCAGCGATGTCACGAGTACCGATAGAACCGAATAGTTTACCTTCGTCACCAGCTTTAGAAGCGATAGAAACGCCTTCTAGAGAGTTAACTTTCTCTGCACGAGCTTCAGCAGCAGCTAGTTGCTCAGCAACTTTAGCTTCTAGTTCAGCACGACGAGTTTCGAACATAGCAACGTTGTCTTTAGTTGCCATAACTGCTTTACCCTGTGGGATAAGGAAGTTACGAGCGTAACCAGATTTAACGTTTACTTGGTCGCCAAGGCCACCTAGGTTACCGATCTTATCAAGTAGAATAACTTGCATTATCTTAGTCCTCTTAAACTATTATTAACTATTACCGATTACTGATGCTTGTCAGTGTACGGTAGTAGAGCTAGGTAACGAGAACGCTTGATAGCGCGAGCTAGTTGACGCTGGTACTTAGCGCTTGTACCAGTGATACGGCTAGGTACGATTTTACCAGCTTCAGTGATGTAGTTTTTAAGAGTTGCTACGTCTTTGTAGTCAATCTCTTGTACGCCTTCTGCAGTGAAACGGCAGAATTTACGACGACGGAAGAAACGAGCCATGGGCTATCTCCTGATCTTAAATTTAATAATGCAGCCTTTCAAAACTTAGGAAGTGGTGAAAGACTTAAAACAAGTTGAGAATTTTTTAAGGCATTAAGCCAAAAAAGAATTACTCAGCAGCTGCTTCTGGTTTAGCTTCTGTACGCTCTTCACGACGAGGAGCACGCTCTGCACGCTCTTCTTTTTGCTTAAGCATAATAGATTGCTCAGTCACAGCGCCTTTAGTGCGCATGATCATGTTACGTAGAACTGCATCGTTGAAACGGAAAGCAGTTTCTAGCTCGTCAATCACTTCTTGACCAGCTTCAACGTTCATAAGAACGTAGTGAGCTTTGTGAAGCTTGTTGATTGGGTAAGCCATTTGACGACGACCCCAGTCTTCTAGACGGTGGATAGTACCGCCAGCTTCAGTGATAGAACCAGTGTAACGCTCGATCATGCCAGCAACTTGCTCGCTTTGATCAGGGTGAACCATGAATACGATTTCGTAATGACGCATTTGGTTGCTCCTTACGGATTATTAGCTTCCACGAATGGCTCGGTCGTCCAGAGGAAGCAAGGAACTAAAGATAAATGACCGAGTTTTAAGGACGGCAAATATTATAGAAAGAACCCTGTATTGGCAAGTGGTATTTGGCGAATAATGAAACAGTTTTTCTTTCGCCATCTAGCCATCCGCGGTTCTATTGAGATCTGCCTTAATTAGATGAAAACAAACACCCACCAGCATGTGGTGGGCGTTAGAAATAAATCAATTCAATGAGTAATTTACTGCGCTAGACGCTGACGTACCGCTTCAAACAGACAAATACCAGAAGCCACAGACACGTTCAGGCTTGATACGCTACCAGCCATCGGAATCTTGATCAGGTCATCACAGGTCTCACGCGTTAGACGACGCATACCGTCACCTTCTGCACCCATCACAACCGCAAGTGGGCCTGTTAGTTTCGCTTGGTAGATGTCATGCGTTGCTTCACCTGCCGTACCGACAAACCATACACCTTGTTCTTGCAGTGCGCGCATTGTGCGAGCCAGGTTAGTTACACGTACTAGAGGAACTGTTTCAGCCGCACCACATGCAACCTTACTAACCGTTGCTGTTAATGGAGAAGAGCGGTCTTTAGGCACGATAACCGCAGCAACACCAGCCGCATCCGCATTACGCAGACAAGCACCTAGGTTATGAGGGTCTGTTACGCCATCAAGAACCAACAGCAATGGCTGTTCGTGCTGAGCTAGGATGTCGTCTAGGTGAGTTTCGTTGAGCTGCTTAGCAGGCTTCACCTTAGCGATAATGCCTTGGTGATTTGCACCTTGTGCTTTGTCATCCAGCGGCTTACGGCCCATCTGTTGAATGGATACACCAAACTGTTGCAGCTGATTCAGTAGTGGCAAAAGGCGCTCGTCTTGACGACCTTTTAGCACATACGCTTCGATGAAACGTGCTGGATCTTTTTCTAATACGGCTTTCACCGCGTGAATACCGTAAATAAATTCGTTACTCATTGTCTCAAATTACTCTTATTGCTCAGAGATGAACGGCACTAACTCCAATGCATTCAGCTCTGCGTTGTTTATTTCGAGAGTATGCGTTTCACGCCCGATACTCTCGCATTACATTCGTTGTTAACGCTTGACGGTGCCCTAAGACTTATCCGCCCTTGCCTTGCGAGTTGCTGAGCGCTTTTTCTTCGCTCGAGCTTTTGCTGCACCGGTCTTATTACGCGATTTTTTCTTCTTCTCAGAAGCTTCTGAACTACCGTCTGGTCGCTTAGTTGGCTCAACCAATGGTTTAGCTGCGACACCTGGTTTGTTGCTCTTCACTGCGGCGCGTTTCTTACTTTTCGCCTTTTTCATTGCTTCAGCAGCACGCTTCTTAGCTGTTTTACCTTTGCCACGAGGCTGACGAGCAGTGTCTTCCAAATCAAAATCAATTTGGCGAGTTTCTAGGTTAACTGCAGAAACCTTCACTTTAACCGAGTCACCCAAGCGGTAGATGTTACCTGAGCTTTCACCTACCAAGCGCTGACCAACCGCATCGAATTGGTAGTAATCGTTCGCGAGCGCCGAGATGTGTACTAGGCCATCAATGTGCAATTCCGTTAGACGCACAAAGAAACCAAAGCCGGTAACGTTGGCAATCACACCGTCCATCACTTCACCGACGTGGTCTTGCATGTATTCACATTTCAGCCAGTCGTTCACTTCACGAGTTGCATCATCGGCACGACGCTCAGTCATTGAACACTGCTCGCCGTAGAAGTCCATTTCATCGAAAGTGTAGTGGTAACCGCCGGTTGGTGTCCAACGTTCGCTGTTACGCCCCTCTTCTTTCGCAATAAGGTACTTAATTGCACGGTGCAGTAGCAAGTCAGGGTAACGACGGATCGGCGAAGTAAAGTGAGCGTAGCGTTTTAGCGCCAGACCAAAGTGACCTACGTTATCAGCGTTGTATACCGCTTGCTTCATCGAGCGTAGCAGCATAGTTTGAATTAACTCGCGATCTTCACGCTCGTTAATTTGCTGCATTAGCTTTGCGTAATCCGTTGGTGACGGAGACAAACCGCCGTCTAGCGATAAACCAAGTTCACTTAGGAAGTCTTTAAAGCCTGCTAAGCGCTCTTCACCTGGAGTTTCGTGAATACGGTACAGCGATGGCTCTTTCGCTTTCTCCACCAAAGATGCAGACGCGATGTTCGCTAGAATCATACACTCTTCGATGATTTTGTGTGCATCGTTGCGAACAACGGGTTCAATACGGTCAATCTTACGATCCGCATTGAAGATGAACTTAGTCTCTACCGTTTCAAACTCAATTGCGCCACGCTCGTCACGAGTCTGCTTCAGTACTTTGTACATTCTGTGCAGCTCTTCTAGATGCGGCACTTCTTGTACGTAACGCTCACGAAGTTCTTCGTTGCCATCTAGGATTGCGCCTACTTTATTGTAAGTAAGACGAGCGTGAGAGTTCATTACCGCTTCGTAGTGCTTGTAGCCCGACAGCTTACCTTTGTCTGAGATAGTCATCTCACACACCATACATAAACGGTCTACTTGTGGGTTCAACGAACACAGGCCGTTAGAAAGTACTTCTGGCAGCATTGGGACGACTTGTGACGGGAAGTATACCGAGTTACCACGGTTGATCGCTTCTTTGTCTAGCGCAGTATCAGGGCGAACATAGTAGCTTACATCAGCAATCGCTACCCATAGGCGCCAACCTCCACCTTTCTTCGCTTCACAATAAACCGCATCATCGAAGTCACGTGCATCTTCACCATCGATAGTTACCAATGGCAATTTACGCAGGTCAACACGCCCTTCTTTCGCTTCTTCAGGTACATGCTCACCCAAGTTAGCAATTTGCTTATCGACAGCTTCAGGCCACTCATTTGGGATCTGGTGGGTATGGATAGCAATCTTGGTTTCCATGCCCGGAGCCATGTTCTCACCAAGCACTTCAGTTACCTTACCCATCATGTTACGAGAGCGACCGCCACGGTCAGTAATTTCAATCACAACCACATTACCCATTCGAGCTCCGCCTTTATGCTCGGTTGGGATAAGGATGTCATGACTGATACGTGAGTCATCAGCAACCACATAAGAGTGACCATACTCTAAGAAGAAACGGCCAACAATTGGCGTGGTACGTTCTTCAAGTACGCGAACTAAACGACCTTCACGACGGCCACGCTTGCTGTTGTCCGTTGGCTGAGCCAATACGTAGTCACCGTGCATGATGGTTTTCATCTGATGGTGTGGCAGTAGAATATCGTCATCCTTGCCTTTGCTACCATCAGGGCGAACCCAACCATGACCGTCTTTATGACCAATCACGTAACCTTTCACTAGCTCTAACTTTTCAGGTAACGCGTAGCATTGGCGACGAGTGAAGACCAGTTGTCCATCACGCTCCATAGCACGTAAACGACGACGTAGCCCTTCATATTGCTCCTCTCCAGCAAGGCCAAGCGCTTCGAATAGGTCATTGCGGTTCATTGGGATATTCGCTTCCGTTAGAAACGATAAAATGAACTCTCGGCTTGGTACTGGATTGTCGTAATTCTTCGACTCTCGATCGGCAAAAGGGTCAACATTAGTGCTAGCTGTCGTGTTTTCTGACATCGGTGTGTTTTTTGACATAGGCGGGCCTGCTTAAGCAAGGAAGGTATATACCCCTAGTATATCCGATGCTAGAGGTAAGCTACAGATATGCTTTAGAAAACCCGAAAATAACCTCAGATTGATACATATCTTCATTTTGTGAAACATCACTTCATCATCACAAACTACCATAAGAATTTCGCGCAAACGATAAAACAAACGTTTGCCTCACGAATGAAATGCACTATTATCCAGACACTTTTACCAACTCCTGTTCTGAGTATTGATATGAAATTGAAACGCACCTTATTGGCTTCAGCAATGGCGAGCCTTGCGCTATTCCCATTCGCAAGTTCTGCGATGGAAAAAGCTGACCTAATGATTACCGATGCGATGGTTCTAACCATGAACCAAGACAAAACGGTTTATGAGAGCGGAACGGTTGTCGTCAAAGACAACAAAATCATTGCGGTTGGCGATGCTTCACTAAAGAAGCAATACAAGGCTGAGCAAGTGCTAGACGTGGATGGCGACATCGTGATGCCAGGTCTTATCAATACTCACACCCACGTATCAATGACGGTTTTCCGTTCACTGGCTGATGATGTTCCAGATCGACTACACCGCTACATCTTCCCACTAGAGAAGAAGTTAGTATCACGCGACATGGTACGTATTGGTGCCAACTTAGGTAACGTTGAGATGGTTAAAGGTGGTGTGACGACTTACGCCGACATGTACTACTTCGAGGATGAAGTCGCAAAAACTGTCGATAAGATTGGTATGCGCGCCATCCTTGGTGAAACCGTGATTAAGTTCCCGGTTGCCGATGCGGCTAACGCCGAAGAAGGTATCAAGTACGCGCTGAACTTCATTGAAGAATACAAAGATCACCCACGTATCACTCCGGCATTTGCACCACATGCGCCTTACACCAACACTACAGAGATCCTGCAGAAGATTTCTAAGTTATCACTAGAGCTCGATGTACCAGTGATGATCCACCTTGCAGAATCGCACCGTGAAGTGGAAAAGATCGCAGAGCGTTCAGAAGGCTTATCGCCGGTTCAATACATGGATAGCATTGGTGCACTCAACAAAAACCTAGTTGGCGCACACATGATCCTAGTTGATGACCATGACATTGAGCTTGTTAAAAAGTCGGATATGGGTGTGGCTCATAACATGAGTGCGAACATCAAGTCGGCGAAAGGCGTATCACCTGCACTACAGATGTATGATGAGAATGTACGTATTGGTTTAGGTACTGATGGCCCAATGTCTGGCAACACTCTGAGCACCATTGATGAATTCAACCAAGTTGCTAAAGTTCATAAGCTAGTCAATAAAGATCGTGCAGCAATGCCGCCGATCAAAGTGATCGACATGGCAACAATGGGCGCAGCAAAAGCGCTACACATGGAAGACAAGATCGGCTCCCTTGAAGCCGGTAAGCTAGCAGATATCATAGTGATCGACACTAAAGCACCAAACATGGTTCCTGTTTACAACCCATATTCAGCACTGGTGTATTCAGCTAACTCTGGCAATGTTCGTCACACGATCGTCGATGGCAAGATCATCATGCAAGATCGAGACATGCTAACAGTAGATGAAGATAAAATTCGTCAGGAAGCGCTCGATTTCACTAAGGTAGTTCGTGAAACCGTTATCGAATCTGGTGAAGTAGTCCAATAAGTTCGCTATCGAATAACATGACCATCTAAACGTAAAAAGCCCCGCACTAATTCAGTTAGGCGGGGCTTTCTAGATCTTGTGACCTGTAATAATGAGTGCAGGAATCATTACAGGTTTCTTGTTCTGTATTACCAGAATACGTCTCGACGTTTTGCTCGAGCGATAATATTGTCTGGCATTCTCTTTTCCAAACCACTTCGCAATACAGTAATACGCTTATGTTGCCTTTGATCTGCCGTGACAGAGTTGTACAACCAGCGGTAGGCATCTTCGTAATCTAATGGACTGCCATAATCACGTAACAGCAATTCTGCTAGATGAATACTGGCACTCAGATTCCCCAGCGAGGCCGCTTCACGCAGGTATGGGATCGCACGCTCTTGGTCTTGTTGAACCAAGGTTCCACGAGAATAATAACGACCCAATTGCTCTAGTGCTGCAGGTAAACCTTGGTGTGCCGCGTTTTCCATATAGTACAGACCAAGCTCTACATCTTGAGGAACGCACACGCCCCACGCCAGCATATCGCCGTATAAAAACTCATAAGAAGGCAAGCTAATACGCGTTGCACGAGCAACGATATCTTCAACTAACTGGCACTTATCAGCTTTCACTCGCTCTAGGTGTTGATTATTCTCGATTAAATTAATCAGTTCAGCTTCTGTATATATTGGAACTGGCTCCCCGACATCAGCCAAATTTGCATGACTCAAGGGTGAGCTCAGCGCCATTATCAATGAAGCTGCCACAATTCGTAGCTTCATACCTGCACTCTTTTATCGGTTTTAAAAACGAATCGAGCTTTTGGACAACCCAAACTCAATTACATTTCACTCACTATGATATCTGTATCGGCAACTCAGCGTATCGCTTTAGACAAAACTTGCCGCTAATGGGCAATATTTTGCCAGATGGCGTTCAAAAGATCATCACAGACGGCTTCGTTTTCAAATTGCAGGTATAAAAAAGCCGACTTAAGAAAGTCGGCTTTTAGAAAACGATTTAATTATCAAAGCACTAAAGGTGCAGTGGTAATCACTCAATCAGGCATTATGCGCTGTATGGGTGAACCTTGATGATAGTTTCGTTACGGTCTGGACCAGTTGATACGATATCAATTGGCACACCTGTTAGGTCTTCGATACGTTTGATGTAATCAAGAGCAGCTTGTGGAAGCGCATCAATTGACTTAGCACCAAATGTGTTCTCGCTCCAACCAGGCATTGTTTCGTAGATTGGCGTCGCTTCTTCGAATGACTCAGCAGCCATTGGAGAAACTTCTAGGATAGAACCATCTTTCATCTTGTAACCAGTACAGATTTTTAGTTCTTCTAGGCCATCTAGAACGTCTAGCTTAGTTAGACACATACCAGATAGAGAGTTGATTTGGATTGCACGACGCATAGCAACAGCATCGAACCAACCAGTACGACGTAGACGACCAGTAGTTGCGCCAAACTCGTGGCCAACATCACCTAGGTGCTTACCTACTGGGTCTTGCTTATCAAGGCCATCGTATAGCTCAGTTGGGAATGGACCAGAACCAACACGAGTACAGTAAGCCTTAGTGATACCAAGGATGTAACCGATGTGACGAGGACCGAAACCAGAACCTGCAGCAACACCACCAGCAGTAGTATTAGAAGACGTTACGTATGGGTAAGTACCGTGGTCGATATCTAGTAGCGTACCTTGAGCACCTTCGAACATGATCTTGTCGCCGCGCTTACGTGCTGCGTCTAGTTCGTCAGTTACGTCGATAACCATTGAAGTTAGTAGATCTGCGTAACCCATGCACTGCTCAAGTACATCTTCGTAGCTTACTGTTTCAGCTTTGTAGAAGTGCTCTAGTTGGAAGTTATGGAATTCCATTACTTCTTTTAGTTTTTCAGCGAACATTTCTTTATCGAAAAGGTCACCAACGCGTAGACCGCGACGAGCAACTTTATCTTCGTAAGCTGGACCGATACCACGACCAGTTGTACCAATAGCTTTCGCGCCACGAGCGATTTCACGCGCGTTGTCGATAGCGATGTGGTAAGGAAGAATTAGAGGACAAGCTTCAGAAACGAAAAGACGCTCGCGAACTGGGATACCGCGCTCTTCAAGAGGCTTCATTTCTTTAAGAAGTGCTTCAGGCGAAAGTACAACACCGTTACCGATAACACATTTAACGTTATCGCGCAGGATGCCTGATGGAATTAAGTGAAGAACGGTTTTTTCACCGTCAATTACAAGTGTGTGACCTGCATTGTGACCGCCTTGGTAGCGAACCACGTATTTTGCATCTTCAGTTAAAAGGTCAACGATTTTACCTTTACCTTCATCACCCCATTGGGTGCCTAGAACGACTACGTTATTTCCCATCTTTCCAATTTCTGTTGCTAATTAAAAATGGATTCTAGCACTGAATCACACTTCTTGCAGTCACTTTTTGTTCATAAACGTTAACGCTGTACAAAAATAAAACAGCGATTACGAAGGGCAGATCGCTAAAGATGCTGATATCATTATATTTTTATAGATATAAGGCAGCATCATGTCTGATTCAATTTGGCTCGCAATTGGGCTTGTTCTCATCGTTGAAGGGCTTGGCCCATTAATCGCACCAAATGGCTGGAGAAATATGGTCGCTCAGCTAAGCGAGCAGCCCGATACTCAATTACGCCGCATTGGTGGCTGCCTTGTTGTCGCTGGTGCCGTGATCGCCTTTATGACACATCACTAACTCTCGTCATCGTTTCTTAGAATAGCTGCTCTGCATCATTCCTTAGCATTGCTAGCTGATAGATAGTTCGAGCAACAACTCTCCCATAGCAACTCAAGATAAGATAAAAATAGCAGAGTCCTAAAAAGCAAAAAGGCTCCCACAATGGGAGCCTTTTAAGTCTTAACGTGTCTCGTTATTGAAGGTCAGCGTTTGCTGCTTCAATAACTGATCAGCTTATTTCGCTGGAGCACCGCTCGCTTGATTCATGTATTGGAAGAAGTCTGTCTTCGGATCCAGTACTAGAATGTCACTCTTATCGCTAAATGATGACTCATAAGCTTGCAGTGAACGCATAAAGCCAAAGAACTCAGGATCTTTGTTGTATGCATCAGAGTAGATCTTCGCCGCTTCTGCATCTGCATCACCACGAGTTACTCGAGCAGTACGGTCAGCTTCAGCAAGTACTGTCGCAACTTCTAGCTCAGCTTGAGCACGGATAACTTCAGCACGCTCACGACCTTGAGAACGGTGCTTACGAGCAACCGACTCACGCTCTGCACGCATACGCTTGTAGATAGAGTCACTGATGTTGTCTGGAAGGTTGATTTTCTTCATACGGAAATCAACAATCTCAACACCTAGATCTTTCAGCGCACTTTCACGAGTATCTGCAAGTACGTTTTCCATGATCTTGTCACGCTCACCATCCACCTCTAGGGCTTCAGCAGCAGCAACTGTTGTCACTTCTTCGCTATCAGCAGAATCTGGCAGTACATCGTTATTACGAGGACCTGATACGATTTGCTTGATTTCACGAGAACCGATTTCAGAACGAAGAACGTCTGTCACTTTACGCTCAAGAAGTGCTTCTGCTGTTAGTGCGTTACCACCACCTGTTGCTAGGTAGTATTGACCGAAGTCTTGGATACGCCACTTAACGTATGAATCGATGATCACGTCTTTTTTCTCAGACGTTACGAAACGGTCAGAACGGCCGTCCATTGTTTGAATACGTGCATCAAGAGTTTTCACACGGTCGAACAATGGCAGTTTGAAGTGCAGACCTGGTTCGTGGATACGAGAGATGTCGTTAGTATCTTTCAATACACGACCGAAACGAATCACGATACCGCGCTCGCCTTCAGGAATCACGAATACTGACATCAGTAGCAAAGCTAACGTAACAACCAATACAGGGATCATTAATTTACGCATTATTAGTATCTCCCTTGACGTGAGCTATCTGAACGAGACTGAGAGCTCGACGCTGGTTCAGGTTGAGTTTCTAGTTCAATCTGATCGTAAGTCGATGGTGCCTTTGTTGAGCGAGTGCCCGACTGAGAACCACCTTGAGCACCTAGCTTATCAATTGGTAGGTACAACAAATTACCGCTTGATTCAGAGTCAATCAGGACTTTAGATGTACTTGAGTACACTTTTTCCATTGTATCTAGGTACATACGGTTACGTGTTACTTCTGGAGCTGCTTGGTATTCAGGTAGCAGTTTCTCGAACTGAGCTACTTGACCTAGAGCACCATTAACTGTGCGCTCAGAGTAACCAACCGCTTCTTTCTTCAAACGCTCAGCACGACCTGTTGCTTTTGGAAGAATGTCATTTCGGTAAGCTTCAGCTTCACGTTCAAAACGCTCTTCATCCTCACGAGCCGCGATAGCATCATCAAATGCATCTTTAACTTGCTCAGGTGGACGTGCTGACTGGAAGTTCACGTCAACAATAAGAATACCCATATCGTAGCTATCGATAATACGGTTAAGCGTTTCTTGAGTGCTTTGACGAATCTGTTGACGACCACTTGTTAGGATGCTGTCCATCAGTGAGTCACCGATTACTGCACGAAGCGCAGAATCAGTCGCCTGACGTAAGCTGTCGTCCGCATTCGTTACACGATACAAATATTTGTATGGATCAGATACACGGTATTGAACACCCATCTCAACCGTAACTACGTTTTCGTCTTTCGTTAGCATGGTGCCAGAAGCACGTAGAGAACGAATCGCTTGAACGTTTACTAGCTGCTCATCACTGATTTGATCGATGAAACGTGGATGCCAGTTAAGACCAGGTTCTTCAATACGGTCGAATTGACCTAATCGAAGCACAACTGCTCTTTCTGCTTCGCCAACGGTGTAGAAACCTGCGAAGAACCAGATAGCAATAGCAATAACGGCAATGACACCAAAGCCAATTGCACCGCCACCACCAATAGATGGCCCGTTTCCGTTACCACCTTTTTTACCAAACTTGCCACCCAACTTTTGACTCAGCTTGTTAAACACTTCGTCTAGGTCTGGCGGTCCTTGATCTCGGCCACCGCGATTATTTTTATTACCCCAAGGGTCATTATCGCGGCCGTTATCGCCGTTGTTATTTCCAGGCTCATTCCACGCCATTAGAAAGCTCCATCATTTGATATGACGTTATACTGTAGCAGTCTCTGAGGTAACGATAAAGTCACCCAAGAGCGCCCCTTCTCTTTTTTCAAGTTTAGACCAATCTATCTGTTGCATTCGGATATCTATCAACAAGTTACCATTTTCATCATACTCTTCCTGTTGAATACATTTCAGCTGGAAAAATAAACTACGAATTCGGCCTTGATGTTGATGCGGAATACACAGTCGGTATTGAACCATTTGACTCGCTAAACGCTCAGTTAAAGCTTCAAACAGCAGTTCAATACCTTCGCCTTCCATCGCAGAAACCCAAACAGCGCGTGGTGCGCCCTCTTCGTCTCTATCAATGCGAGGTTTTTGGTCTTCCATGCAGTCAATCTTGTTCATGACTACAAGGGTTGGCACTTCATGAGCATCGATTTCTTCTAATACATCATGAACAGCCTGAATGTTCTCACGAAAGCGGTCATCACTGGCATCAACAACATGTAACAAAATGTCAGCTTCCTGCGTCTCTTGTAACGTAGCCTTGAACGCAGCGACCAAGTCGTGTGGTAGATGACGGATAAAACCTACGGTATCTGCGAGAATCGCAGGCCCGACATCTGACAAATCAATCTTACGTAGTGTTGGGTCTAGTGTTGCAAACAGTTGGTCTGCCGCATAAACACCGGCACTAGTGATTCGATTGAAAAGCGTTGATTTCCCCGCGTTGGTATAACCAACTAAAGAAACGGTTGGGATCTCAGCTCGATTACGAGCACGTCGTCCTTGTTCACGTTGCTTAGCTACCTTAGCTAAACGACGTAATATTGCCTTTATACGGTCACGCAACAAACGTCGATCGGTTTCCAGTTGAGTTTCACCTGGACCACGAAGACCAATACCACCTTTCTGCCTTTCAAGGTGAGTCCAACCACGAATCAATCGGGTAGAGATATGACGAAGCTGAGCGAGCTCAACTTGTAGCTTACCTTCATGAGTTCGCGCACGTTGTGCAAAGATATCTAAGATCAAACCCGTGCGATCAATCACACGACATTTACACAATTGCTCGAGGTTTCGCTCTTGGGCAGGAGAGAGGGAGTGGTTAAAAATCACAATTTCAGCACCGGTCAGCTGAACAGCTTGTGCGATTTCTAGGGCTTTACCTTCTCCGACATAGTATTTAGGGAGTGGGGATTGGCGGCTACCAGTAATCACTTGTAGCGTTTCTACCCCCGCAGAGGAGACCAGCATTTCGCATTCGCTTAGGTCTTCCCATTCTCCCTCATGCGTGAAGTTGATATGAACAAGTACGGCTCGCTCACCGGATTCATAACGGTCAAACAAGCAACCAACTCCTTATCACAGCATTTGCTGTGTTAATTGAACGATTAATCTTCTGTCTTCTCAGCACGATCAGATGGAGCACGTTGCTCGCCGCTGTGGTGACTTACTGCACGAGCAGGAACCACAGTAGAAATCGCATGCTTGTAAACCATTTGGTTTACAGTGTTCTTCAGCAAGATCACGAATTGATCGAAAGACTCGATCTGACCTTGCAGCTTAATGCCGTTTACAAGGTAGATTGAGACTGGAATGCGCTCACGGCGGAGTGCATTTAGGAATGGGTCTTGTAGCGATTGCCCCTTAGCCATTTTATTTTCCTTATTTTGTATTTTGTTGTAATTATTTAGCTAGTGGTGCACAAAAAGGTGCGGCCTTTGCATCTGAGCTAAATGAATAAAAAAACTCCGTTGTTATTGAAAGGCTGTGATTTTAAAAAGCCTCAATAACGGATCCTTTCCAGAGTATATTCACGCAAAAGCGATCACATTATACACAGCAATACTAATCAGATGCTATTGCATCTGAAAGAGTTTCTAACGCTTGATCAATGTTTTCGCTATCCAACCAAGTTAAATCATCCCAACTGCGCAACCAGGTGATCTGTCGCTTGGCCAACTGACGGGTTGCACAGACACCACGGAAAACCGCTTCGTCTAAATCACAATTACCGTCTAAATAATCCCACATCTGCCTATAACCAACGCATCGGATCGATGGCAGTTCAGGGTGAAGATCTTCTCTGGCGTACAGCGCCTTCATTTCTTCTTCAAATCCTGCTTCTATCATCTTCTCGAAACGCAGCTCAATGCGGCGATGGAGTTCCTTCCTTTCCTTGGGAGCTATTGCAAATTGTTTTACACGAAATGGCAGGCTATCGCCTTTCGTTTGAGTTAGCTCTGTTAATGTTTTACCCGAAATTCGATAAACTTCCAATGCCCTTGAAAGCCTTTGTGGATCATTTGGGTGTATTCTTTCAGCGGATACGGGATCAATCTCTCTTAATTGATCATGTAATGCTTGCCAACCTTGCTCAATAGATTCCGCTTCAATCTGCTTACGAATCTCGGGATCCGCAGCCGGTAGTGGCGATAAACCTTCCAACAACGCTTTGTAGTAAAGCATAGTGCCGCCCACCAAAAGAGGGATCTTGCCTTGGGCAACGATCTCGTTCATCTCTTTCAGTGCATCACGACGAAAATCTGCCGCAGAGTACGCTTCGCTTGGGTCAAGAATATCAATCAAGCGGTGAGGCGCGAGCGCAAGCTCTTCTGCATCCGGTTTAGCGGTGCCAATATCCATGTCTTTGTAGATAAGTGCCGAATCGACGCTGATGATCTCTACTGGGTATTTCTGACGTAAGCGGATAGCTAAATCTGTTTTTCCTGATGCCGTTGGGCCCATTAAAAACAACGCTAAAGGTAATTTTTCAGTCATGATAGTTAGTATTTGTTTCTCAGTTATAGCGCTTTATAGCAAAGGGCTTTTGTCACGATGGATTCACTTTCACAAAAGGTCCCATCGTAAAAATAAAATCATACACAGCCTAAGCCGTAAATATGCTTAATTTATCAATAAACTAAGCCATAAATGCCGCAATAGTCGCCGAAAAGTCGATAGGATTAACAAACTCAGGATCATCTAATGGAAGTAGACCATGCCAAAGTTGTTCAAGCTCCCCAACTAATTGAACCGCTTCAGATAAAGTGTAGTCGCTTTTTACTTGTGCGGTTTGAATCCCGATCCAGTTAACCAAAGCTGGCAACATGTCATCAGGTTGCTTCACTGTACTCTGGGCATTTATTGAAGCCGCGTACGATAACAGATCTGGGATCAGAATTTGTAAGTTTTGCTGCCTTAATGGAGAAGGAACTCCCATCACCATAATGGCTTCGCTATTTCGAACCTTAAGCTCGATACCAAGACGAGCCAGTGGTTGGTTTAATGTCTTCGCTACCTCAACCAATTCACTGCCAATTTTAAGCGATAAAGGCACCAGTAATGGCTGGCTTTTTAAGATCCCGCTTCGTGTATCCAGCTGACCAATAACGCGCAGTAATTCCGCTTTAGCCAAAGAGACCAACACACAACCATTCTTATTGCCCATCATCAGGTACTGACGCTCGACAATCGAGACCGCCTTACCTAAATCGGTAACCGGTGTTCTTGGCTTCGACTGAGGCAGCTTCTGTTGAGGCAACTCAGTATCGCTTGGTGCTGTTTGCACCACCGGCTGTTGAGCATCTGATGGCTCTGCTGTTTGGCGCTCAAAATCTGGCGTTTTCAACAGCTCTTTGTAAGCGCTAACCTCACGCTTCGAAGGTGCAGGTTCGGCGTGGTGTTGATGTGACTCTTTCTCTTTCTTCGGAGCAGGTCGTGATTCTATCCACTCTTGACGAGGCGAACCGGTAAAACTGGTTTCACGAGCAGACGAGTTTCGGTTAGCAGGTGAGCCCAAATTACTTGGAGAGCCTCTGCTTGAAGAACCTCTATTCGACGCTGAACTATAGTGCTGACCACCATCATTAACGCTATGTTGAGGCTGGTTATAAACTTGCTCGGATTCTGCTTTTCTCGGATAGGCTGGAGTCTGCTCAATCGCATGTCGCACTCTTTCAGAAACCTGCGATTGTTCCGAACGAGCTGGGACATAGCTTTCTGGAGCGCTAAAGTTCGTCGTCTCTTCCGCTTCAGGCACCGAACTATCTTGTTGATAGTTAGGGGCTTCTGATTGATGGAAAGCAGATTGATTAATAGGCGCCGCATCGATTTGCTTACTTTGTGCTAGACCATCACTCAATGCCTGATAGATGAAGTCATGCACCAGACGAGCCTGATGAAAGCGCACTTCATGTTTAGCAGGATGAACATTCACATCGACTTGATGCGGGTCCAGTTCAATGAAGAGTACGTAAGTTGCAAATTGGTCTGGACGCAAGCTGGTTTCGTAGCTTTGACGAATCGCGTGATTGATCAGTTTGTCACGCATCATGCGACCATTCACATAGCAGTATTGTAAGTCGCTTTGCTGTCTTGCCCCTTCTGGCGTGGTGATCCAGCCATGAAGTTTCAATCCTTGGTGCTCAAGCTCTATCTTTAGCATATTACGAACAAATGGATTACCACATACCGCAGCAATTCGTTTTTCGGCTTGAACCTCTGTCTTAGCAGCGCGGTACTGACGAATCATCTTGCCGTTGTGACGAAGATTGATCGTCACATCAAAGCGACTTAATGCGATGCGCTTAAGCAACTCATCAATATGAGTGAATTCGGTTTTTTCAGTACGTAAGAATTTACGGCGTGCCGGGGTATTGAAAAACAGATCCAGCACTTCAACCGAGGTGCCAATTGGGTGCGCGGCAGGCTGCAATTTTACCTGCATGTCTCGACCTTCACTGTGCGCTGCCCAAGCTTGATCTTGGGTGGCAGGGCGTGAAGTCATGGTTAAGCGCGCTACTGAGCTGATACTCGCTAGCGCTTCACCACGGAAACCTAGGCTGACGATCGCCTCAAGGTCATCAAGAGTATGGATTTTAGAGGTAGCGTGGCGACTTAGTGCGAGAGCAAGTTCATCTTTTACGATGCCCTTACCGTTATCACGAACACGGATCATCTTGGCGCCACCTTTCTCGATATCAATATCGATACGTGTCGCACCGGAATCCAAACTGTTCTCAACCAGCTCTTTTACAACAGAGGCTGGCCTTTCTACCACTTCACCCGCTGCGATTTGGTTCGCTAAGCGAGCTGGCAGTATTTTGATCGTCATATTTATAGCTACCTTACTGCCATTCATAGAAGACCTTCCAAACTTAAAAGGCACTTCTATGTTAGTTAAACTCGATTATTTATGAGGAATAATCAGCACTTGTCCAATCGCCAGTTCATCAGAGCGGAGCTTATTCGCTTGGCGAATGCTGTTCACACTCACGCCGTACTTGGCGGCAATCTTGCCCAAGTAATCACCTCTTGCGACTTTATGTTTGCGCAGAGGAACATCCTTAACCTCAACCGTAATACGTAACTTTTGCCCCACTCTCACCGTTTCCGATTTTAGACGGTTCTCACGTTTAATATCAGCCACAGACACTTTATAGCGGCTAGCGATCTTACCTAAGTATTCTCCAGACTTAACCGTGTGAGTGATAGTCTTAGTTTTAACCGCACTGCTTGATGATGAGCTTGAAGCACCGCCTGGAATCTTAAGCACTTGGCCAATCGCTAGGCTGCTCGACTTCAGATTGTTGTACTTCATCAATGCTTGTGTCGATGTGCCGTACTTACTCGCAATCACAGATAATGACTCACCACGAGACACCTTATGCTGACTCACGCTGCCTGTTGATGATGTCGCATTCGACAAGATAATCCCTTCTGGCGGGTTCGCTTTCAGGTATTTCACCACAGCTTTAGTTACCGCACGTGCAAGCTTATCTTGGTGCGAACGTTGGAAAAGTAACTTCTCTTCCGTTGGGTTTGAAATAAAGCCCGTTTCTACCAATACCGATGGGATCTGTGGTGAGCGCAATACTGCCAAGCTCGTATTAATCGGCTTACTGTTGTGCAGTTTAGCCACTTTACCCATTTCAGACAGAATCGCTGTTGCCAGTTTATAGCCCTCTTTTTGAGAGTGGCTAAATTGCAAGTCCAACAAGGTTTGGTTTACGTTCTTATCATCAATATTGCTAGTGAAAGCAGCGCCGCTGCCCCCCAACAATTCTGATTGCTTCTCTTTATTTTCAATCCAACGGGAGATTTCTGTATTCGCACGTCGAGTGTTCAGTACAAACACCGAGCCGCCTCGTGGTTGAGGTGTGGTAAAGGCATCCGCGTGAATAGAGATCAATAGGTGTGCTTCATTTTCACGAGCGATAGCAACACGTCGATTGAGGTTTACGAAGTAGTCAGCATTACGAGTCATGCGAGTTTTGATACCCGGAACCGCATTCAATTGAGCAGCTAACTTCTTTGAAATACTCAGCGTCGCATCTTTTTCATATTTACGACTTGGACCAATCGAACCAGGGTCTTCACCACCATGGCCAGGATCAATCACGATCAAAATATCTTTCTGACGCTTAACCTGGTTGATGTCTTTACTTACCGTTGGCTTACTTGGCTTTGTAGCTGGCTTACTCTTGCTCACTGCACCATGAGGCAGATCGATCACCAATCGGTGCCCGTATTGGCCGCCCGGTGTTGGGCTCAACTTAAAGAGTTCAGCTTTAGAAGATTTCTTCAATTCGAAAACTAAGCGATAGGTTCCCTTCTGTGGGGGAGAGCTTTTACGAACTTTAGACAGTACTGGGCTGTCTTTCACCACCACCGGTAGCTTAGTAGCCAATTCGGTATTTTTTAAATCGACA
Organism: Vibrio sp. 99K-1; assembly: GCF_013114585.1. NCBI lineage: Bacteria > Pseudomonadati > Pseudomonadota > Gammaproteobacteria > Vibrionales > Vibrionaceae > Vibrio > Vibrio sp. 99K-1. The sequence goes on along the minus strand of NZ_VTXF01000040.1, from coordinate 2,835 downwards.
ACCAAGCGGCTCGGGCTACTCAGTGTGAAATAGCTAAAGTCGACCTCAGATTTAAGATCGATAACCACACGCGTTTCTTCAGGAGAAGGCCAAACCCTCAAACCTTTTAGTGAATTCGCAGAAACCAGTGATGAAAATAGTAAGGAGAAAACAGCAGCCATTATGGCTACTGTTGGAAAAAGGCGTCTAGAAATCAACATAACTCCAACTGACTAAGTAAGCGCTGTCCGTATTCACTATTAGCGGTTAAAGAAACAATACGGTGATCGTCTTGGTAACGAATATCAATATCCATGTCCGCTTCTGGTAGCAGTCCTTGGCCTTTCTCTGGCCATTCAACCAAACAGATCGCGTCAGGCGTAAAGTAATCACGAATCCCCATAAACTCGAGTTCTTCAGGATCGGCTAGGCGGTAAAGATCAAAGTGATATACCTGCCAATCTGCAAGTTGATAAGGTTCAACTAGAGTATACGTTGGGCTCTTTACATTTCCTTGATGACCAAGTGCTTTTACAAAGCCGCGACTAAACGTCGTTTTACCTGCGCCAAGATCACCATGCAGATAAATCGTTGTCTGCTGTGAGCAAAGATTAGAAAGCTCCGTTCCTAGTTGAATCGTTGCTTGTTCATCTTTCAAAGTAAATTGTTTAGTGCTCATGAATACGTTCTCTAAAAATCGATCGTTGACTATATAAAAATCAAAAGAACAAGAATAGTAAACCGTGATGCTTTTGGGAGACAAGCACTCAAGTGTAAGTTCTATGAAAAATACTGTTCAAAACACGTCTGTTCTGGTCAACACCACTAAGATCCGTTAAGATCCGCCCCCATTTTTGCCGAACCGAATTTTAGTTATCCTTATCTCTATAAGAATGAAGCCATGAATCTAGACCATCTTGCTGAAAAAATTAAAATTTGGGGAAAAGAGCTAGGCTTTCAAAAAGTTGGCATCTGCGATGTTGATCTCAGTGAACACGAAGCTCCTCTTCAAGCATGGCTCGATGCGGGTCACCACGGCGAAATGGATTGGATGGCTCGACATGGCATGATGCGCGCACGTCCTAATGAACTTCACCCAGGAACCATTCGAGTGATCAGCGCCCGAATGAACTACCTACCACCAGAAGCTCAATTTGCCTCAAACCTCAGTGATACAACTCAAGGTTATATCAGCCGTTATTCTTTAGGCCGCGATTATCACAAATTGTTCCGTAACCAATTGAAAAAGCTGGGACAAAGAATTGAAAAAGAGGTCGAGGGTTTAGACTCACGCCCTTTCGTCGATTCAGCGCCTATTTTGGAAAGACCACTTGCTCAAAAAGCAGGGCTAGGCTGGACAGGCAAACACTCACTCATTCTCGATAAAGACGCAGGCTCTTGGTTCTTCTTAGGAGAGCTACTGGTTAACATCCCTCTTCCAACGGATGAGCCGAGTGTTGACGAATGTGGCAAATGCACCGCATGTATCACCTCCTGCCCAACTGGCGCCATTATTGCTGATGGTGTAGTTGATGCTCGCAAATGTATTTCATATTTAACGATTGAATACGATGGCGTAATCCCAGAAGAGTTCAGAGAAGCAATTGGGAACCGAATCTATGGTTGCGATGACTGCCAATTGGTCTGCCCATGGAATCGTCACGCTGATATCACTGAACAAAAAGACTTCCACCGTAGAGAAGATTTTAAAGAAGCTGACCTCGTTTTACTCGCAAGCTGGGATGAAGCGACCTTCTTAAAGAAAATGGAAGGCTCAGCGATTAGACGCATTGGCCATACCCAATGGTTACGCAATATCTATGTTGCTATGGGTAATGCGCCATTCCAACAACGTATTGTTGAAACGTTAGAGTCTCACCGAGGTAATAACGACCTGTTAGATGTTCATATCGAGTGGGCTTTAGAAAAACAATTACAGCAATTGCCGAGCATTATTGAGGTTCAAAAAGGTAACAGCAAAGTTGCAACTAAAAAGCATCGGCTGATACGCATCGTTGAGAAAGGACTACCAAGAGATGCTTAGCCCTATATATGCCAATGCATGAGAAGCTAGCTCTTACTAACAGTCCAATATTTAAGACAACTCGTTGCACATAATTTTAGAACAATGTTTGACCTTGTTCTCAATTTTGACAATGTGGAAAAAATTCAGAACTCTCGTAAACTTCCGACACCTGCGCAAAGTTAAACACAGTACCGATAAATGATTAAGATCAAAAAACAACAAGTTAACGATCTTTCGCTTAATTCCACAGACACACCTAAACCCATAAAAAACAACAAGTTACGAACATCAGAATTCAGCTAATATATTGAAAATAAGAAAGATCTTTTTGAGATATATAAAGAATTAAGCCTGAAATAACTTTATCAACCAAGTTATCCACATCTAACTATTTGTGGATAAGTCTGTTTATAGATGTGAAAAACCTCAAGTATCTGCTTCAGAGACCTGATGTTTACTAGCATTCCAGTTGCTAAGAAAAATTTAAGACAAAAAAATATCCACCATGATGGAGGATTATTTGCTTTTTTGGGGGATTATGCTTCGCAGCATTAAAGAAAGAGCGTGACCTTTGTGGTCGCCTTTAAACACAGAGGTTTAAAGTACTTATTAGCTTTTTTAGAAGAAAGCTGGAGCGATACATCGGGTTCGAACCGATGACCTCAACCTTGGCAAGGTTGCGCTCTACCAACTGAGCTAGTATCGCATAAGTTAAACGCTATCGCATTTAACTGTAATGTGGTTGCGGGAGCCGGATTTGAACCGACGACCTTCGGGTTATGAGCCCGACGAGCTACCAAGCTGCTCCATCCCGCGTCCGGATGCATTGT
>NZ_VTXF01000039.1:0-40980 GCF_013114585.1 Vibrio sp. 99K-1 | reverse complement strand
AGATGTGTATAAGAGACAGCTTTACTACTATTTCGGTAGTCAATAAATTGTAAATTCAATATTGCATTCTTATTGAAACAAGGTGCGGATTATATTTTTATCTTGGTTTTACAGTGACTTATCGTTTTGTTGATACAAGTAATATTAAAAATATCTGTTTAAAATCAATGGTTTGGTGTGGCTTTACATATGTGCAACATTTCACGGTTTTTGAGATCCAAGTCAGGTTTCTAGACATCAATAGAAATTATTTTCTGTTTGTAATAATAAATTTTGATTTTGATATGTAGTGTTTAATTAAAGAGAAATGAAAAGATTAATTATCGAGTAAGACATTATCTTATTAACATCATTGTTATTTAATTGCTTGTAAGGGATGGAACCATTAATGAAAAAACTTGCTTTAATTACAGGGTCAAAGGGCGGTATCGGATCGGCTATATCATCTAAGTTGGTCGCCGACGGATATCGTGTAATTGCAACGTACTTTACCGGAAACTACCAGTGTGCATTGGATTGGTTCAACGAGAAACAATTTACTGAAGATCAAGTGAGATTGTTTGAATTGGATGTCACCAATACAGAAGAGTGCGCATTGAGCTTGAGCAAGTTATTAGAGGAAGAGGGAACCGTTGATGTTCTCGTTAATAACGCTGGCATCACACGTGATAGCGTATTTAAAAAGATGAACGCCGAAGCGTGGAAAGAGGTTATCGAAACGAACTTAAACAGTTTGTTCAACGTGACTCAACCGCTGTTCGCACCTATGTGTGAGAAAGGAAACTGCCGTGTCATCAATATCTCGTCAGTGAATGGCCTTAAAGGGCAATTCGGACAAACCAACTACTCGGCGGCAAAAGCTGGGATGATTGGTTTTTCGAAAGCCTTAGCTGCAGAAGGCGCTCGCAGTGGCGTAACAGTGAACGTGATTGCCCCTGGCTACACTGCAACCCCAATGGTTGAGCAAATGAAGCCTGAAGTATTGGATTCAATCAAGAACCAAATCCCAATGAAACGTTTAGCAACACCAGTGGAAATTGCCGAAGCGGTTGGATTCCTAGCAAGCGATTCAGGTGCGTATATTACGGGCGAGACTTTGTCTGTAAATGGCGGCTTGTACATGCACTAATTGGCGAAACTGACAGGAATTGAATGATGGAAAAAGTATTTATTGTTGCAGCGAAACGTACACCAATTGGTTCATTTACGGGTTCATTGAAAAACGTTAGTGCGGGTGAGTTGGCTGGCGTAGCAATTAAAGGTGCTCTGGATTCAGTAGCTCTTCCTCTAGATGTCATTGATGAAGTGATCGTAGGTAACGTGATCTCAGCAGGGCAAGGTATGGGCGTTGCACGTCAGGCTTCAATCTACGCAGGGCTACCTGAAGAGACTCCAGCTTACGGCGTTAATATGATCTGCGGTAGTGGTATGAAATCAGTCATGGACGCTGCAGCTCATATTAAAGCGCAAGATGCAGAAATCGTGGTTGCTGCGGGCGTGGAAGTGATGTCTCAAATCCCTTTCGTGCTTCCGCCAAGTATTCGTAACGGACACAAAATGGGCGACATTTCGATGAAAGATCTGCTTGTTGGCGATGGTCTGACGGATGCTTTCAATCATTACCACATGGGTGTGACTGCGGAGAACATTGCGAATGCATTGAATATATCGCGCCTTGCTCAAGACAACTACGCGCTAGAAAGCCAACAAAAAGCGGTAGCTGCGATTGAAGCGGGTAAGTTTGATGAGCAAATTGTGCCTGTTGAAGTGAAACAGCGCAGGCAGACCGTCACCTTTGATACCGATGAATATCCGAAAGCGGATGCAACGTTCGAAGGTTTGCAAAAGCTTCGTCCTGCATTCGACCGTGAAGGTACGGTCACTGCGGGCAACGCTTCAGGTATCAATGATGGCGCGAGTGCAATCATATTGGCTTCAGAGAATGCTGTAACAAAATACGGCCTGACACCACTGGTCGAGCTAACAAGCTACGCACAATCTGGATTAGACCCAAAGATCATGGGATTGGGTCCAGTAGAGGCTGTATCTAAAGCGCTGGATAAAGCTGACTTAACACTCGAGCAAGTTGATCTTTTTGAATTAAACGAAGCGTTTGCGGCTCAAGCTTTAGGTGTGATGTATCAGTTATCAGAGCAACACGATCTGCCTCTTGAAGCCTTTAAACCAAAAGTGAATGTCAATGGCGGCGCGATTGCCCTAGGTCATCCTCTAGGAGCGTCAGGCAACCGAATCATTGTTTCACTCATCCACGAAATGCTTGAGCAAAAGACCAGTTATGGCGTTGCTTCACTCTGCGTCGGTGGGGGAATGGGAACCGCTGTTCTGCTTAAGGGTATTGAAGGTTAACGCCGGATGTATCGTTGGCAAGCTAAACAATTTATCGCTGCAGTCTACAAGGTGCGTTAGCAAACCATCGCACCTTAACTGAAACGATATCAGTACCAATTTACTACACTATGTATTCATCAGGAGTTACTTATGTACACGGATATTTTTAAAACGATTACTGACCAAACTGAAAAGCAATTTGAACCGTACTTCAAGTTCAACAAGTTGGTTGCAAAGAACGTTCAAACAATGACGGAATTGCAAATGAATGCGATGCAGACTTACACGGATATGGGTCTTGCTCAAATGAAAGCAGTAAGTGAAATTAAAGATGTGAACAGCCTTACGGCATTCAACAGCCAGCAACTAGCAGCGTTAACTCAACTCTCTCAACAGATGATGAGTGACAGTGCTAAGCTTCAAGCTGTGGCAAAAGAGTTCAAAGAAGATGTTGAAACACTAACGACTGAAAACTTGAAAACAGTTACGCCTGCATAAATAAAATCGCCATCGAATCAGCACAGTGCTTACTGTGAGGCTCGGTGGCGATTTTCCGATTATTGGAGTCATGTTATGTTTCAACACTTCTTTTCGGACTACCTTGTTAAACTTCAACAAACAAACCTGCAATGGTGGGAAAACTTTGAACAAAACAAGGAAGCCGCGCAATCTCCCCTAAATCAAGCGATGCAAGAGTTGAATTTTGATGATGCGTCAAAAATCTTCGAGCAAGCCGCTAACCAACCCGCCGTTCTCCTTCAGTTACAATCCCAGTGGTGGGAACAGCAACTTAAGATTTGGCAAAATGCCGCACTGATGGGTAATACCGAAAGCGTCATTACTGAAGAGCGCAGTGATAAACGCTTTATTGATGAAGCGTGGAAAAATGACCCGTTTTACAGCTTTATCAAGCAGTCTTATTTGTTATTCAGCAAAAGCTATATAGACACCATTAATTCAATCGAAGGCATAGACGAGAAAACCAAGGAACGTGTGGCGTTCTTTTCACGTCAGGCTATCAATGCTCTTTCTCCTAGTAACTTCATTGCGACTAACCCAGAGTTGATGAAGCTAACGCTTGAGCGCAATGGTGAAAACTTGCTAGATGGGCTTGAACAGCTACAAGCTGATGTTGAAGCGAGCGCGGATATCCTAAAGATCCGTATGACCAACAATAATGCCTTCCGATTAGGTGTTGATGTTGCGAACACGGAAGGTGATGTCGTTTTTCAAAACGAGCTGTTCGAGCTTATTCAATACTACCCAAAAACACCTCAAGTGAACGCGACGCCTTTGTTGATCGTTCCTCCATTCATCAATAAGTATTACATTCTCGACCTTCGTGAAAAGAACTCAATGGTTCGTTGGTTGCTTGAGCAAGGGCACAGCGTCTTCATGATGTCTTGGCGCAACCCAGGTGAAGCGCAAAAAGACTTAGAGTTCGGTGACTATGTCACGGAAGGCGTAGCGAAAGCCGTGACGGCAATTGAAGATATCACGGGTAAAGAGCAAATCAATGCTGCAGGTTACTGCATTGGTGGTACTGTTCTCGCTTCAACGGTCGCTTACTATGCTGCTAAAAGAATGAAGAAACGCATTAAAACCGCGACCTTCTTTACGACTCTATTAGACTTCTCTCAGCCGGGAGAGGTTGGCGCATATATCAATGAAACGATCATTAACGCCATTGAGAAACAGAACGATGCTAAAGGGTTCATGGATGGTCGTTCATTAAGCGTGACATTCAGTTTGCTTCGTGAAAACAGCCTGTACTGGAACTACTACATTGATAACTACCTAAAAGGCAGCAGCCCAATGGAGTTTGATCTGTTGTACTGGAACAGTGACAGCACTAACGTTGCAGCTAAATGCCATAATTTTTTGCTGCGTGAACTCTACCTTGAGAATAAACTTGTTCAAGACAAAGGCGTGAAAGTAGGCGGTGTCTGGATTGACCTGAATAAGATCAAAATACCAAGCTACTTCATCTCGGCTAAAGAAGACCATATTGCCTTATGGCAGGGGACTTACCGCGGCGCACTGAATACCGGTGGTAATAAAACGTTTGTGCTTGGAGAGTCTGGTCATATTGCAGGCATTGTTAATCACCCAGACAAGAAAAAGTATGGATTCTGGCTAAACGATAACTTGGATGATTCTGCAGACGAGTGGCTATCGAATGCGACTCACAATGAAGGCTCATGGTGGACTCACTGGAATCAATGGCTGCAGGGCTTTGAAGCAGATGAGAAAATCGAACCGTTTAATCAAGGTTCTGAGCTGCACCCTGTAATTGGCAAGGCGCCGGGTAACTACGTAAAACAGGTACTTCCTATCGTCGATAAAGAGAACGTTGATACAGAAGTCGCAGAGAAAGACGTACCGGAAAGTGAAGCCTAAAGTACGTATACGTATTTGAAAGTACAGAACGTGAAACAATAAAAAAGCCACTGAATTCAGTGGCTTTTTCGTGTCAACCTATCTTAAGAATAACTGATAGCGTTGATGTAATGTCGATTCTTAATCGATTTCTTTGTCTTTACCCATAGATAAAATCCAAAGAGACACGGCTGCAACACCTACGAAGCCACCAAGAATGATAACTGGCATAGCACTGTAACCTAGGATATGCCAAATTACGCTCTCTAAAGTACTCATTCAATTGCTCCTTATTGCCAGCCTTCAACGCCATGCATGTCTGGTAGTTTATGTGCGATGCCTTTGTGGCAGTCTACACATGTCTTCTCACCAGAAGCCAGCGCTGTTGAGTGTTGTTTCGCACTACGAGGACTCTGTTCGGAGAAGTCCATGTAATCGAACTGGTGACAGTTACGACACTCAAGTGAATCGTTCTTCTTCAATCGAGCCCATTCGCGCTCAGCTAAGTGATGACGACGCTCTTTGAATTTCTCAGGCGTATCAATCGTCTTTGAAATAAAGTGAGCATATAGCTCTTTTGATGCTTGAACTTTACGAACAATCTTATCCGTCCACTCATGCGGTACGTGACAGTCTGAACAGATTGCACGAACGCCTGAACGGTTAGAGTAGTGAATCGTCTCTTGGATCTCTTCAACGATAGGTGCGTGACAGCCAGAACAGAACTCTTCTGTATTGGTTGCTTCCATACCCGTGTTAAATGCCCCCCAGAATAAAAGACCACCAGAGAACCCCAAGAAAAGTACAAGGCCTACGGCTGCTTTACTTGGAGTTGTCAGTCTTTTCCAAAACGCTTTCAATAATTTCATATAATAGCCTCTCTACAATACGGCTAAGATTAGCGTAGTGAGTCAACAGGTTTGAACTCGTTCTCTACTAATGGTTTCGCATTAGCTTGAGGAACGTGACACTGCAGACAGAAGTAACGACGAGGTGAAACGTCAGCAAGTACTGCATCTTCACGGTTCATGTAGTGAGTAACACTAATTTTTGTTGCACCCATCTCTTTCGCATTTTTCCAGCTGTGGCAAGACAGACATTTGTTTGCGTTCAGAGAGACTTCGTAGCTACGGATATTGTGAGGTACCAATGGTGGTTGGTATACGTAATCGCTCTCAAGCACTTGGTCGCGAGGGTACTTTTTGAAGTCGTCTGCTGCACGCGTTGCTTCAAGTTCACTTACACCACGTAAAGACTCTACGCCACCAATGCCGCCAGGGTTATCCAGCTCAGCTTGAGCCACGCCAGCTAGCAAAAGACCAGCTGATAGTAGGGCAGTAATCAGTTTTTTCATGTTAATTTCTCCGCCTAAAGGCTAATTCTTTGAGAGGGCTACTCTTTCTAAATGGTGAAAAAGTAGCCACAATATTAAATACTTAAGATCGTTTCTCTAAGCCTAGGGCTTAAGCAACTTTAGTGATCTTAACTGGACACTTCTTGTAGTCCGTCTGTTTAGACAGAGGATCCGTTGCATCCAAGATCAACTTGTTGATCAGAATTCTTGCATCAAAGAACGGTACGAATACCAAGCCTTGTGGTGGACGGTTACGGCCGCGAGTTTCAACACGCACACGAACTTCACCACGTTTGTTTTCGATAAGAACTTCATCACCACGGCGTAAGCCACGAGCTTTAGCGTCAGCAGGGTGCATGTAACAAAGTGCATCCGGTACTGCCTTGTAAAGTTCTGGTACACGACGAGTCATAGTACCTGTGTGCCAGTGCTCAAGAACACGACCTGTACATAGCCACATATCGTATTCATCGTTTGGTACTTCAGGTGGCGCTTCGTATGGAGCATTGATGATCAGTGCTTTACCATCTGGCTTGCCGTAGAAGTCCCAACCAGAACCTTTCTTAGCGTATGGATCTGAGCCTTCTTTAAAGCGCCATAGTGTTTCTTTACCGTCAACAACTGGCCAGCGTAGGCCGCGTACTTTGTGGTAAGTATCGTATGGTGCTAAATCGTGACCGTGGTCGCGACCAAAGGCTGCGTATTCTTCGAATAGACCTTTTTGAACGTAGAAACCTTGTGCTTGTGCATCGTCGTTAAGCTCTTGAGCTTCAGACAGAGGGAAAGCATCAACATTGCCGTTTTTGTAAAGCACGTCGTACATGGTTTTGCCACGGTACTCAGGCATTTTCGCAACCAGTTCTTCACCCCAAACTTCTTCAATAGTGAAGCGTTTAGAGAACTCCATGATTTGCCATAGGTCAGACTTAGCTTCACCTACCGTTTTCACTTGTTGGTACCATGCTTGTGTACGACGCTCAGCGTTACCGTAAGCACCTTCTTTCTCAATCCACATTGCTGTAGGAAGGATAAGGTCAGCCGCTTGAGCGGTTGCTGTTGGGTACGGGTCTGAACAAACAATGAAGTTATCTGGGTTACGGTAACCAGGTAGACGCTCAGTGTTGATGTTTGGACCAGCTTGCATGTTGTTGTTACACATTACCCAGTAAGCGTTGATAGTACCGTCTTTTAATGCACGGTCTTGAGCAACAGCGTGTTTACCAGGTTTTGCTGGGATAGTGCCTTCTGGAAGTTTCCAGATGTCTTCTGCAATCTTACGGTGTTTAGGGTTAGCAACCACCATATCTGCAGGTAGACGGTGAGAGAACGTACCTACTTCACGAGCTGTACCACACGCAGATGGTTGGCCCGTTAGTGAGAATGGGCTGTTACCTGGAGTAGAAATCTTACCTGTTAGAAGGTGGATGTTGTACACAAGGCTGTTCATCCATACACCACGAGTATGTTGGTTCATACCCATTGTCCATAGAGACATTACTTTGATGTTTGGATCCGCGTATTGCTTAGCAAGTTTGATCAGGTTCTCTTCAGATACGCCTGACATTTCAGATGCTTTTTCTACTGTGTACTCTGCAACTGCTGCTTTGTACTCTTCGAAAGTGATTGCAGTCATTGCACCTGAGTTAGGGTTTGCTGCTGCTTTCTGTAGTGGGTCGTCATCACGAAGGCCGTAACCAATGTCAGTTGTTGCCTGTTTGAAGTGCGTGTGCTTGTTTACGAAGTCCCAGTTAACCGCATCGTTTTGAATGATGTAGTTTGCGATGAAGTTAGCGATCGCAAGGTCAGACTGAGGGTTGAAGATGTAACCAGTGTCAGCAAGCTCAAAAGAACGGTGGTAGTACGTAGATAGTACGTTTACTTGAACGTGTGGGTGGCTTAGACGACGGTCTGTAATACGAGTCCATAGTACTGGGTGCATTTCTGCCATGTTTGAACCCCACAGTACAAATGCGTCTGCGTGTTCAAAGTCATCGTAACAACCCATTGGCTCATCGATACCGAAGGTACGCATGAATGCACCTACCGCAGAAGCCATACAGTGACGAGCGTTTGGATCGATGTTGTTTGAACGGAAACCCGCTTTCATCATCTTAACGGCTGCGTAGCCTTCCATAACTGTCCACTGACCAGAACCGAACATACCAACACCTGTTGGGCCGTTCTTCTTAAGAGACGCTTTCCATTTCTCAGCCATCACGTCGAACGCTTTGTCCCAAGATACTGGTGCGAAATCACCATCTTTATGGAACTCGCCATCTTTCATACGAAGAAGAGGTTGTTCTAGACGGTCTTTGCCGTACATGATTTTTGAAAGGAAGTAGCCTTTGATACAGTTAAGGCCTTTGTTTACCGGTGCTTCTGGGTCGCCTTGAGTCGCAACCACTTTGCCGTTTTGAGTACCTACTAGTACCGAACAGCCCGTACCACAAAAACGACAAGGCGCTTTATCCCACGTGATTTTTGTTTGATCTGAGCTAGCAATCAGGTTGGTTGCTGTTGCCGGTAGTGTTACACCTGCAACGGCTGCCGCTGATGCAGCTGCGTTTGCTTTCACAAACGCACGTCTTGTCATTTTCATACTTCACCCTCAAGTTGAGAATTGTTGCTTCCAGTTTCTAAATCCGTTTCTTCTAGTCCAGTTTCGATTTGGTGATAAACCAAAGCTGTCCCTAAAACGTTCTTAATGTTGTTTATTGCTTCGATGGTGTCCGTTACAAAACCTTGGTTCTCGGTTTCCAGGACCACGATGATTTTGCCTTCAGGGCTATCTCCGTAGATTTCAGCGTTATCGAATTGTTCGATCTCAGCTTTGATCTCATTGAGATGCTCTGGGCTCACATGCACGACTAAACTTGATATATGCACTTCATTTAGTGCCATAAATTGCTCTCGTTATTTTTATTTATGCATTACTCACAAGAATAGCTGAAGTAGGGCAAACTGCTACGCAGGCTCCACAACCGCTACACTCATCTAACTCGATTTTTGGTAGAGCAACACTGCCTGCTCTAAGTTGAAATTGAATGGCCATAGGTTCACACATGTCACCACAGCTTCGGCATTCAACATTTTGTTGCGCTAAACACTTATCAGAAATACGTGCTTTTGCTTGCCAAGGCTCTCCTTGCTTTGGCTTAAAAATGGGTTCCGGACAAACGTCTGCACATTGATAGCAGAAAGTACATTCATCGATAGAGAAATCGACAGTGGGGAACCCACCATCACCTACAATGATTATCTTAGTCTCACAACTCTCGATGCATTTTCCGCAGCGAGTGCAATCATCTACAAAGCTCTCTAGGTTATTAATCCAAGGCAAACGAATTTGGCTTGAATCGACTTTTTTTCTAGAAAACAGACGACGTTTTGACAGATCTACCACTAAAAACCCCTAGATGTTGCTAAGATGTTGTAATTGTAGGTCATTATTTCATTAATATCTTGTAATTTGTCATCACAAGTAGTGTAGGTTTAGAAACAATTGTATAAATACCCCCTAAGGGCTAATTGGGGGTATATATTGTCATAGATCAATAAATTACGAGGCGAGTGATCACATATTGAATGGAGCTATGATTTTTGATGTGTGACAATACGAGCCTAATAGCAAGTTATATATCAATAGGAAGTCACGTTTGCTTATAAAACCGGTCTCATCTGTTACTAGTACAATAGCTAAGTCATTACTCTCTATATTGCTGTTGTCCGTTGCTACTACTGGCTTTGCTATCTTTACCTTAGCTTCAAGCCTGAACGATGCTGAGGCTGTCAATGTAGCCGGTTCGATGCGTATGCAAAGCTATCGTTTAGCCCATGATATTCAAATAGAATCTGTTGATTTCGATTCCCATATCCGTGAGTTTGAAAGTTCACTTTATTCGCCTTCGATGACTAAATTGGTGAGTTGGGATGTTCCGACGGATATCACAGAAGACTACTACCTAATTATTGGCCGTTGGCATGAATTGAAACGCGTTCTGAATAGTGAAGACCGTAAACACTATCTCGTGTTGGTTGAAAACTTCGTAACTGAGATCGATGGATTTGTTTTTAAACTGCAAGAATTCTCAGAAGACAAATTGATTAAACTGGCGTGGGCTGGTGGTATCGGTTTGGGCGGAATTCTCGTCATATCTCTTTTTGTTGTTCATTTTGTACGTAAACAGGTTGTTAAACCGCTACATGCTCTTGTCGGTGCGAGCCAAAGAATCAAAAACAGCGACTTCGAGGTAGAACTCAAAGTGACCAGTAACAACGAAATGGGCATTTTGACCAAAACCTTCAACTCGATGGCCAAAGATTTAGGCGTGCTTTATCGAAACCTTGAAGATGTGGTGGATGCCAAGACGATTGAGCTGCAAAATGCGAACCAGTCGCTGCAGGCACTTTATAACTCGTCACAAGAGCTCACGGTTACGCGTATTGCTCCTGAAAACTTCCGAGCTATCTTGCAGCATCTCGTGAGCTTGGAAGGGATTGGATCACTGAGGCTCGAGATTGTAGATAACTCAGGCCGTTCGTTGATTATGGATGAAGGTTACGATTCGAATTTAGACTACGAAAAGTTTGAGATGAAACTCGACGATAACGAACTTATTCTCGGCTATTTATACTGTTCATATCACCACGGGCACTCAACTAAAGCTCTGATCGAAAGCTTCATTCAACTGCTATCGAGAGCGATCTACTACAATCGTGCTCAAAAGAAAGCTGAACAGCTTATTATCATGGAAGAGCGTGCCACGATTGCACGTGAACTCCACGATTCATTGGCTCAATCACTGTCGTACTTGAAAATCCAAGTTACACTATTAAAGCGTGTGATTGGCAAACTGCCAGAGCAACAGCACCGAGAGCAATCTGAACAAATAGCGTCTGAGATCGGAAACGGCTTAGCCGACGCTTATACCCAGTTAAGAGAACTACTCACCACATTTAGGTTGACCATTAAAGAGGGCAACTTTGGAGACGCCTTAAGTACCATGCTTGAGGAGCTCAGCGAGAGAACCGATGCGAAGATTAACCTCACTAATAATCTCTCATCGATCGAGCTTGATGCGCATAGTCAGGTTCACTTGCTTCAATTGATTCGTGAAGCAACAATAAATGCAATAAAACACGCCAATGCCGACTTGATAGATGTATGCTGTATCGATGAGGACGGTGAAGTATTAGTCGTGATAAAAGATAATGGAGATGGCTTTGACTCAAGTAGTTCCAAGGTGAACCACTACGGGATGAGCATTATGCAGGAGCGTGCGGCAAGACTGAATGGCGACTTGACGATTGAAGCGGCGCAAGGTGAAGGCTGTACAGTCATATTGAAATATAAAAGTTTGAAGGAAGTTAAAGTTGACGATTTGTAAAGTAATGCTGGTTGATGATCATCCATTGATGCGCAGAGGTATAAGCCAATTACTGAGCTTTGAAGACGAATTCGAAGTGATTGCAGAAGCAAGTAACGGCACTGAAGCGGTTGCTCTTGCTCATGAAGAAGAACCTGATTTGATCCTTTTGGATCTCAATATGAAGGGCATGTCTGGTTTAGATACCTTGAAAGCACTTCGCACTGACGGTTCTAGCGCAAACATTGTAATCCTGACGGTCTCTGACAGCCCTGCAGACATTGAAGCGATTGTAAAAGCGGGTGCTGATGGTTACTTGCTGAAAGACACCGAGCCTGATGAATTGATCGAACTTCTTAAGCAAGCACACGGTGGTGACAAGGCATACAGTAGTGTAGTTGCTCGTTACCTAAGTGACGCAGGTAGCCGCAACGACATTTTTGACCAATTGACGGAACGTGAAATGCAGATCCTGCAAGAAGTTGCGAAAGGTTACCGTAACAAGCAAATCGCGGACCACCTGTTTATTTCTGAATCGACAGTTAAGGTACATATGAAGAGCTTGCTGAAAAAGCTGCAAGTACCTTCTCGTACAGCTGCAACGGTTCTTTACCTAGAACGCTATGGTGAAATGAAGTAGGGCTTGGTCCTTTGAAATAACACTATTTCAAGCCGTATTATTCAATCCGCCTCTCCATAGCTGTAAAGGTGTTGCAGAGTGATATTAAAAAAGGCGCTGAACTTATTAAGTTCAGCGCCTTTTTGTTTAGGCATTATATATCTGTATAACTATTAACGACTTAAGCTGCCATTGGTACTAGAACAAGTGTTCCGAAGATAACCGTGATAAGGCCGCAGATGACTGGTACAGAGGTACGCTTTACCACTTCAAATGGGCTAATTTTACCCATGCCTGAAGTTGCTACCACTACGCCAGATACTGGAGAGATAGTACGACCTAGGTTTGATGCTTGAAGCATTGGGATAATAAGGAACGCTGGGTTTAGACCCATCTTCGCAGCCAGTGAAGGCGCAAGCTCAACGAATGCATAGAAAGGTGCATTACCAGAACCTGTCGCAATTGCCGCAGCAACCGTTAGACCTGTGAGGATAAGCATTAGTGCGATGCCGCCAGCGCCTGCTGCTTCAGCAAGACCGATTAGGTTATCAATTGCACCGATAGACATTAGGCCTTGAGCAAATACACCTGCCGCAACTAACAGCATTACAACGCCTTTAAATGCGTCCGCCATACCTTGGTAACAAGAATCTAGATCTTCTAGCGTCTTTTCACCGTCGAATTTCTTCACAACGTAATCAACAAGTGCACCAACGAAAATTGAGCCAACTACGATAGTGTAGATGTCTAGCTTAAGCCCTGGAATGGTACGGCCGTTGAATAGGAAAACACCGATGATAGGTAGGAAAGGAAGAGCCGCATAGAAAGCAGGCGCTGTTGTTTCAATCTCAGAAACATCAACTTTTTCCATTGGCGTGTTTTCTTTCTTATCTAGGTATTTGTTCCAGAAGAAAGCCGCTGCAGCCATTACGATGATTGCGCAGATTGACACTGGCAGTACCGTTTGAACCGCGAATACGTCAAGGTCTAAACCTGATTTCTCTGCAGCGATAACTACGTCACCCGATGTTGGTGAAAGAATGATAGCCGCCGGAGATGCACATACCGCAACCGCAGCTGGGCGAGAAATACCCATTGCCGTCATCATTGGGAATAGGGTAGCCATCAATAGCACGCCAAGGCCCGTTGCAGAACTTACTGCTAGAGACATCAGACACGCTACAATGTACGCAGCAACAAGCAGTGCGTATGGAGATTTGATAACAGACAGTGGCTTAGAGAACTGTTTCACTACCACGTTGTTTGCACCGATGTGCGTCATGTAAGAAGCGAAACCACAAAGAAGCATGATTTGCATACCTAGGCCGCCGCCACGGTACTGAAGCATGTATTTAACGAATTCTAGTGAATCGGTAACCATGTTACCTGTTGAAGCTATCTTAGCTGGTAAGACTGTGTGACCAATAAGGCCAGTAATAAGAAGAAGAGCAAGGCCAGCTGTTAGTAATACGCCCGCCGCCTTATAGCCTTTTACAATAAAGTAACCAACAGCGACGGTAACCACTAATCCGATCAAGAGTTCTAACATAGAAATCTCCACAAAGTTTAAAAAAATATAAGAAACTGTTTCAGAATATGACAATGAATGTACAGAAAACTGCACTGTGGCACGAGGCATAGTTGAGGTTGATATGATCTAAGACAAACATTTTTTTTGATGTTAATTGTGGTTGTAAATCGTGATTAACTACTGTTGTTTAGTTGTTAATAAACAAATTTTATCATTCGTTAGAATATAACTTGGATCACTTTTGAGTGGTTTTGTTGCATATAGTTGGCGAGGTTTATAAAATGCCAGGATTATCAGCCTAGTGACCGAAATGAACAGGGAAGGGCTATTATTCACATCATAGGTGGCTGTTTTCACGATCTGACGCCTACTTGATTGAGGATAGCTAGGCGTCAGCATTGGGATGAATCACTCGCAACTAGAGGTAGTTAGGCACGAGCGCTTTTTATATACGGAGCATGTATTTAATTGATATCCAATTCAGGCTCCGAATTTGAATATGCAGGTAACTCAGCACAGATGACCTTTTTGCAAAAATGAATTAATCCACGTTGGGTCACCAGTAATAGCTCTTCATCGTTCAACGGAATGTAAGTCATCGCATCTGAAGACAGAACTGCGCCTTCACTGATCATGACTTTCTCGTAAAACGTGAGATCTCGATTAGGAATGATCTGCTCATGTTGAGTTTCGTCTAACGAAATATCATGTTGGCTAACCGCGTAAGTACCTGATGAAGTAAAGCCCGCTTCTTTAGTCGAGACATAGAGCAGTTCATAGCTATTATTTTTCTTAAATTCGATATTAACTGAAGCCTGATTATAAATGATTTTATCAGGCGGATTTACTATCGAAGCGGTATTGGCTAAATAATGCCCTTTTAGGTACGCTTGAGGTATTAAAGTGGTTAACCAGCCAACTAATAGACCTAGCAGTCCCACTATCAAAAATATTTGTTTTACTTTATTCACAAGTCACTCCTTTAAATTCGCTTGGGAAGCTCAAAGAATTCCCTGAATTATCGATAATGATTTTTCGATCTTTATATTCATAAAGAGTAACGTTGTAGAGCTCGTTAAAAGTAAATTCATCGGTTTCTATCTTACAGGAAATAAAATGCTCTCCTGTTAGGCTTTCAGCCAAGGTATTTCTATCTAAGTACGAAAATAGATAATGGGATAGCACGGCTACAAGGGTAAATACGCCAAATAACGTCAACACATTACTGCTCTTTTTCGCAGGAGTTGTGGTTTCTTGTGTCGCTTCTTCTTTCGGAACAACCTCTAATGTTTGTTGCGAATCTTGCTTTGCTTGCGCTTGAATCTTACGAAGTGCACCTTCTTTATCTTGCGTTACTTGACCTGCGAATCGATATCCTTTGCCACGTTCAGTGACGATGATCATTCCACTCTTATCTTCTAGTGCTTTCCTGCAGATTGAGATGGTTTGCATTAGGCTTCCATCTTCAACGTAAATACCTTTAGACACCCAAACTTGTTCAATCAGGACTTGCCGTGTGATCACCTCGTTAGGTTTTGAGATGAAAAATTTAAGGAGCTCTGATTCATTAGAACCAATAGGGTATGTACGTCCTGTCTTAAAGTGGTGGATTTCACTCTCTTCTAAATTGACCTGTATATCATCATTGATAATAAATTCAGCAGACATTTGGGTTCTCATTGTTATAAGCGTTCTAACCTAAATATAACAAATACCGTTACAAATATAAACTTGCTGAATTTGTTGTCTTTGAGGTTTAAGTTTCTGAATTTTAAATTCTTATCGGCTTAATTATATTTCCTTATATACCTTTTTGAGGTTGTTTAATGTGGTTTAAGGTGCTTGGTGTTAGCAGCTATTGGATCATTAGCATGTGACGCTGATTTAGTGGGTGTGGGTTAAGTGCTCAAATTTCTTACGTAGTTCTATCAATGTGTCATTCCAACTTCGTGTTGCCTGCTCTCTGAAACAAATCGAGTCTATCTCTGACTCAAATGGCAACTCTAATAATGATAAATCGCATGACCACACCAGTTTAATGCTAAAGCTACGAAGGAGCTGTTTTGAAAGAATTCAATAAGCCATATTTATGTGGACTAATTACGCTTGCCTTACTCGGCTGTCAGTCTGAAGACTCGACTCAAGAACCTGTTTCAGTATTGGTTCCTTACAACATTAATGAACTACCAAAACCGAACGACGGATATGGGTACGACGACGATGGCACCATTACCGGAGTCGGCGAGCCCGCTGCCGCGATGTCATCGATGAATGACGCCTACTATCAGGATTACAATAACTCATACGCGGCTTTAGACGGCTGGGGACTTTGTGCGGAGCCTATTTTAATTCCATTACAAAGCATTAATTCTGATAAGCGTTTTCCACTGAATAATGAAACCTTAGCGGGGAATGTTGTATTAATTGATGGGGAAACAGGTGAGGAAGTGGGTACCCAAATATCCGCCGATGGTTCGAATATTAAAATTCAATGTGAATCTGGGTTAAAAGCGGGGACGACTTATTCTATTGTTGTCACCGATGGGGTAAAAACTGAATTCGCTGAGCCTTTAAAAGCAGACTCTAGTTTTGATGAATTGATATACTCAGATGTACCGCTACAAAGCAATAAAGAGGAGAATATTCAAGAGCAGGTACTAAATGCTATTGACTCATATTATGCACTTTATCCAGAGAAGGGTGTTCCTGTATATGCTGCTCAATTTAAAACTCAGAGCGCTTATTCCCCTCTGGATGCGATGAGAAGAAGCCATTTATTGTATGGGAGTTCTTTCTCTAGTGTCCTTCCTGAACTTAAAGAGGAAAAACGCGGGTACAATTTATACACAAAGGTCCTAAAAATCCCATCTTACTTACCTTTCACTAAAGAAAGGGAAGCGGAATGTACCGTCGATGAATTTGATCCGAAGAAAAATTGTCCACCACTTTATGAATGGATCACCAACACTGACGGTGGTTTCCCTACTGCTGACAATCCGATCCCCAAACTAACAGAAGATCTCGAGATAACAGCAGACATATACGTACCAAAAGAGTTCAACTGGGGTAGCTTTATAGAGTTACCGGTCGCTATTTTTATCCACGGTGTTACCGCTGAGCGAAGTACTGCATCTCTGATGGCTGCAGAATACACGAAAAAAGGTTATGCCGTTGTTGCTATTGATATGCCGTATCACGGGGAAAGAGTGCGTCATGACTCAAGTCCGGAACAAGTAGAAATAAGTGCTCGAGCGAACAAGGCGTTCTTCATCAATATTGATTCTCCTTTAGCGCTTCGTTCTAACCTCCAACAATCGGTTTCAGATTTTCTGGGTTTACGCTATGCGCTGAGCCAAGAAGGCTGGGTTGACAACGATAAGGTTCATTTAATCGGACAATCACTGGGGGGAATTATGTCGGTGATGGTGAGTGAGTTTAGCCAAGCAAGCCGTGATTTTCACTCGGATACTAATTCCAATTTTGAATTTAACACGGTGAACTTTGTTGTCCCTGGCCAAGGGCTCACTAATCTGGTTCTGTCATCTCAAACTTTAGGTCCAGAGATGTCTGAAGGGGTCAAACAGTCCCCAGACGTGCAGCGTGGTATTGCTGAAACGGTCATCCCCGATGTCTGTACTACGGATGCAACGAATCAAGAGTGTATTGAAGCGCTACGTGAGTTTGTCGCACTTTCAACAGACAACGCGTTACTTGTGAGCCAATTAGAGGATGACATTTTCAGTTTAGTGGTCACCGACCTTAAGCAGGGTGTTCAAACAACAATTGATAGTGCGGACCCGGCGAGTTTCATTTCTCGTCAAATTGAAGCACAGCAACCAACTCTTTTGTTAGCTGCTGTTGGAGATTGCGGTGAGACTTGCGACGTAGGAGTTGATTACGTTCCGGATAGCGTTATTCCAAACATAGCTCCAGACAATATTCGAACAGGTACTGAGCCGTTGATTACTGCGCTTGGTTTAGAGCCAATTACAGGTACATCGGAAAATACAGTACAAAAGCGCGGAGCGGTAAGAACAACCACCGGCGGACATGGAACCTATTTGTTTCCTTATGAAGGTCCCGTTGATGAAAATGGACTACCGGGTATGCCAGGCGACAATATGTCGGATGTGCTTGAAGCTGTCGACACTCAGCAAGTGGCTGTTGCTTCAATGGTAATGAGTGACGGTGCTGTCGTCGTCATCAATAACGAAGATCATATCGAAACAGAGGTGCCTCAAAATGAAGAATAAACTTTTATTGGGCACTGCAGCTGCTCTTGTTCCTTGCTTGACCAACGCGGCTGGATTCCAACTTAACGCGCAGTCTGCAACGGGTTTAGGTCGCGCGTTTGCCGGTGACGCTGTAATGGCGGATAGTGCTGCGATCGTCGCTAAGAACAGTGCTGCGATGGCTTACATCGAGCAACCTACACTCTCTGTCGGTGCTATCTATATCGATAGTGGTATCGATGTCTCTAATGTGAGCTACACGCCGATGATAGGCAATACAGAAACACTCGATGATCAATCTCTTGATGCGGGAACATTGGTTCCAAACCTTCATTATGTTCATCCTATTCAAGGCTCTAAATTTACCTTAGGTGCCACCGTACATTCTAACTTCGGTACCGATGTGGAATTTGATGACTCGTTCGAAGCGGATGAGTTTGGTGGGAAAACAGCGTTATCGAGTATTAATGTAGGTTTTGCGGTTGCCTATGAGCTGTCTGAGAAAATCAATTTAGGTGCTGGGCTCGATGTCATCTACGGGGAAGGCGAAATTCACAGGAAAAACCTGCTAGACGTTGATGCTGATGGATTTGGATTGGGCGCCAATATAGGTGCTACTTACCAAGTTAATGAAAACAACAGGTTTGGTATTACTTATCGATATAGCCCGGATATCGAAGTTGAAGGAGATATTACGAAAGGTGGAGTTCCTGCCGACAAGATGAATGTACCACTGCCAGATACATTGGAGTTTTCTGGTTGGCATCAACTTAACGAGCAATGGGCATTCCACTATAGCCTGCAATGGGTGAATTGGTCTGAGTTTGATTCACTGACTTCAGACTCTTATGACGACTCAATTAAAGAGTATCAATGGAAGGATGCAGGGCATGTATCGGTGGGGGGGACTTACACAATGTCGAAAGACGTCGTGCTACGAGCGGGTTACATGTACGACATATCTCCAACCGACGAGCTAACCTCTTTATCGATACCTGATGTAAACCGTCACTGGGTGACTGTTGGAGGAACTTACCACTTCACTGATGACAACTCGGTGGATGTAGGTATCGGCTTTATTATCGGAGAATCACAAAATATTGACGAAAGCCTGACGACGATTCCAGGAACGAGTTCCAATATTACTGCAGATGTTAGCGCTGACGCTGTTTTACTTGGTGTTCAATATCAACATCGTTTTTAACTTTTACTTTGGAGTTTAGAACGAAAACTTTAGGAATCATATAAACATTGCTGGGCTCGACAGTGAGTTGAGCCCAATTCTCATTATTAGCTGTTTTAGCATTATTTAAATAGCTGGAAGCTCATTAAGTAAAAAATAGCTGCTTAGAAAACGTTTAATTCAGATGAATTTGACGGTTATGGTTATTAAAAATGAAATTTACAAAGCTTAGTAAAACAATCTGTTTGGCTCTGTTTGCCTTACATATCACTCCCACATTTGCCGAAGACTCGCCCCTGATTCCAGTGACCATTGAAAAGGCTCACAAACAAGCATTCACTTCTTCAATCAACGAAGTCGGCAAAATTAGAGCTACAGATTCTGCTGCATTGACCTTTAGCGCTTCCGATAAAATTCTCGAAATCCATTTCAAAGATGGAGATTCGGTTAAGAAAGGTGAGCTGATTGCTCAACTAGATAACACCAAAGCAAAAGCTGATTTAGATAAAGCGAGAAGCTCGTTAGCGCTAGCAAAATCAAAATTAAAGCGAGTACAAGAGCTACTGAAAAAGCAACCTGATTCAATGTCTCAACAAGATGTTGAAGAGCTAAAAGAACAAGCGAATCTTGCGGCCGCTGACTTTCGTCAGAAAGAGGCACTAATGAATGATTACTTATTGGTGGCGCCTTTTGATGGTCAGCTAACGAACTTCAACCACTCTGTGGGGAGCAAAATTGATAGCTCGACGGCCTTGGTCAGTTTGATCAAGCTTGATCCAGTTGAAGTTCAGTATTCGATTGGACAATCGGACCTAGGTAATGCGAAATTAGGACAGAATGTATCGATCCAAGTTGATGCATTTACCGATGAAGCGTTCTCTGGCGTCGTAGACTACATAGCCCCAGCGGTTGATGAAAGCTCAGGTCGAGTCGAGGTTCACGCGCATGTGACCAACCCAGAACACCGCTTGGTTCCGGGCATGTTTGCCAAGGTGAGTCAGATGACCAGTGAAGACTCAACGAAAATGGTCGTTTCTCAAAACGCGGTCCAAGCCAAAGATGCAGAACGTTTCGTTTGGGTAGTTAATGGAAAAAATATTGAACAACGAATCGTTGAGCTCGGTGTCAATACTAATGATGGATACGTCGTTGTTGAAAAAGGGATACAGCTCGGTGATAACGTGGTGGTTACGGGCCAGCAAAACCTAAAGAAAGCCTCTTTAGTTAAGGTCATGAACCCGAATGTTGAGCAAAAAACAGTAGAGTTGATGCCTCAAAAGATAACGAAACCTATTGAACAAACCACTGAAACACTACTTGATGAACAATACCCAGTAGAGCCGACGGTTGATTGGACTGACGGCTCAAAAGATTCAGAAGAAGAGCCAAGTGCAGCCAGCAAAACTAAGGTCACTGCTGAGCAAAGTAGTCAATCAAACAGCAAGGAAGCGATAACGAAGGAGAGCCCGAATGAAGCTTCCTGAGATTTGTATTAAGCATCCTGTTTTTGCTTCAGTGTTGAGCATCGCCATCGTACTGCTTGGCGTGCTGTCATTTCAGAAGCTATCGATTCAGTATTTCCCTGAACATAAAACTCCCTCTGCAACAGTAACGGCTGCAATTAATGGTGCAAGTGCAGAGTTTATGTCGCGCAATGTCGCGGACAAATTAATTACTGCTGCTACAGGTCTTGATAGCGTAAAGACCATGACTACGGATTGTCAGGAAGGCACCTGTAATTTAAAAATCATCTTCGAAGATGATGTTGATGACGTTGAATACACAAGCTTGATGAACAATCTTCGCAGTAGTGTTGAAGCCATTGGTGATTTCCCGCCGAGCATGACCGATAAACCAACGGTCACCGATGACTCATCAGACACTAGTATGCCAAGTAATATCATCACGTTTGTGAACACTGGCAAAATGTCTAAACAAGATATGTACGACTACATTAGCCAACAAGTTGTACCTCAGTTTAAACATATTCAAGGTGTCGGTGGTATTTGGGGACCATACGGCGGTAGCCAAAAAGCGGTGAGGGTATGGCTTCAACCTGATCGCATGATGGCGCTCAATATGAGTGCTTCCGATGTGGTTGGAACATTAAGCTCATACAACGCAACGTTTACCGCAGGTACTATCAAGGGGCAGGTAAGAGATTTCTCCATCAACCCAGTAAACCAAGTAACCAGCGTTGATGACGTGCGAGACTTGGTGGTCCGTGTTAATGACGGCAAGATCATTCGCATCGGGGATATCGCTGAAGTCAAAATGGGTGAGGAGAGCCTTACGCCGAGTATTCTTCGTGTTGATGACAACCTAGCAATGTCGATTCAGGTGTTGCCACTGAAAAGTGAAAACCCAGTAACCGTTGCGAATAAAGTTAAGAAACAAATTGATCTGATTCAGCCTCAGTTGCCAGAAGGCATAGAGATGAAGATGGTCTACAACCAAGCTGATTTCATTAAAACCGCAATTGATGAAGGCTTCATGACTTTAGTTGAAGCGATTGTTCTGGTTTCAGCAGTGGTAGTTCTGTTCCTTGGCTCTTTTCGAGTTGCTTCAATTCCGATCATCACCATCCCGGTGTGTGTGATAGGCGTATTTGCAGTCATGCATTTACTTGGATTTAGCATCAACGTACTGACGATTCTGGCTATCATTCTCGCCATTGGTTTGGTGGTTGATGATGCGATTGTTGTGGCGGAAAACTGCTACCGTCATATCGAAGAGGGGGAAACGCCGTTCAATGCTGCAATTAAAGGGTGTCGAGAGATCGTCTTTCCAGTGATTGCGATGACGCTAACTCTGGCGGTTGTTTACTTACCAATTGGCTTGATGGCTGGCTTAACCGCCGATCTATTCAGGCAGTTCGCGTTCACACTTGCTGCAGCGGTGATCATCTCTGGATTTGTTGCGTTAACACTCTCACCAATGATGAGTGCTTACTTGATGAAGCCTGTCTCGACGCCTGCAAAGTGGTATCAAAAGGTCGATGCGAAGCTCAATGTTTTGTCTGACCGATACACTAAGGAGCTTGGTAAGTGGTTTGATCGTAAAGCACTCATGAGCGGTATCGCATTAATGCTAATTGCGTTGTCTGCATTGGCCGTTTGGAAGATGCCTCAAGTTCTGTTGCCAACAGAAGATACTGGCTTTGTAGAGGTGACCTCAACACCACCAACGGGTGTTGGTCGCCAATATCATCTTGATAACAACGAACAGTTAAATAGTGTGTTTAAAGGCGATGAATCAGTTGAAGCCAACCTGTCTTACATTGAAGGCACACCGACCAATCACGTCCTACTAAAACCATGGGGAGAGCGTGACCAGTCTGCGGATGAATTAGTGAATGAGTTTATTGCCAAAGCGAAAAGTTCAGTCTCTGCTTATGGTATGTCTTTCAAGGTTCGCTCAGCGGATAACTTGAATATTGCGACTAACATGATTCTCGAACTTACAACTGTGAATCGTGATACCGGCGCTTTGTCTGAAACAGCGAGCAAAGTGGTGGAGGCTCTTGAGGATTATGAGGGTGTCACTAACGTTAAAAACTCAATGTTACGCGACCAGCTGCGCTATGACTTATCGATTGACCGCAATGCGATTGTGTTATCTGGTGTGGACTACGGCAATGTTACTAACGCACTGTCGACTTTCTTGGGTTCAGTGAAAGCTGCCGATTTACAAGCAGATGATGGCTATACATACCCAATCCAAGTACAAGTGAATCTGAAGGATCTTGGAGATTTCAAAGTCTTGGATAAATTGTATGTGGATTCACAATCGGGACAAAGGCTTCCTTTGTCTCAGTTTGTTTCCATCAAACAGGTAACATCGGAATCGAACTTTAAGACCTTCATGGGACAAGACAGTGCTGAAATTACAGCTGACCTCATGCCGGGATACACCGCAAGTGATGTGAAAGCGTATATCGACGACACGGTACCAAGTTTATTGAAACCAGCACAGAGCTACGAATTCAACGGTATTGTCAAAGACCTTGTGGATTCTACGGCAGGTGCGCAGGTACTATTCGTACTGGCGTTGGTTTTCATCTTCTTGATTTTGGCGGCGCAGTTTGAAAGCTTTGTCGACCCGATGATCATTTTGCTGACCGTTCCTCTGTGTATTGTTGGTGCGATCTTGACGTTATCGGTGTTTGGTCAAAGCCTAAACATCTATTCAAAGATCGGCTTACTGACGCTGGTGGGCCTTGTGACGAAACACGGTATTCTATTGGTGGAGTTTGCTAATGAGAAACGTAAATCAGGCGCCAGTGCAAAAGAAGCCGCGGTCAGTAGCGCACGTTCAAGGTTACGTCCTATTTTAATGACCTCACTGACGATGATCCTAGGTTCATTACCGCTAGCTTTGGCTGATGGTCCTGGTTCTCTAGGTCGTATCAACATCGGTTTAGTATTGGTGGGCGGCTTAACGGTCGGAACTTTCTTCTCATTGTTCTTGGTGCCTGTCGCGTATGTTGGTATGGCGAACTTGAAGCAAATGGATGTGCTAGTACGCTTGAGGTCAAAAACAGCGTAATAGTATATCAGAGATAGAAGTTAATCGCTTTTAGATACTTTTAAGGCCCTCATTGTGAGGGCCTTTTGTTATCCGGAGTTGCGATATTAGGGGGCAGAGCAAACTGTATGGTTAGAAATCGTAGTTTAGATTCATTGAGCTATAGATCTCGCTATTGCTTTGGTCTGAGGCAACAGTGGTGTTATAGATGTACTCAGTATCAAACGTCAGTGCTAAATTACCCATCAGAATGTTCTTTAGGTAGCCTTTAAGGTTGTAGTTCGTGTTTTCTTCACCATAGGCCATATTAGCCGTAGCACCCATGGAAAACGTTTCAGTGAGCGTTAAAGAGCCATCGATACTGGCATTGGCAATAAGTTCGTAGTTCTCTTTGTTTGGAAACTCTTCATCAGAGGATTGGCGTTTACTGATTCGATAACCTGGGCCAGCAGAGCCTTGAAGCTTGATTCTTTCGGTATCGTAAAAATGGCGACCAAGTCCAGTAGCGGTAATGAACTGCTTGCGGTAGGTGCCATAATGGTCGTGCTCAAAGCGTGCAGTCGCAACTATATAGGTGATGTCATTCAAGTCATAGGTAATCCCATAGTTGGTGGTATAGCGATTCGTTCCATCTTCATCATTTTCAGCATCCGTGTAATAGGTATCGAACTGAACCCGTTGCCCCCAGTTTTCCTTTTTATAGCCTACGGATATTCCAGAATTGATAGACAAGGATGAACTGGTGGTTTGAGAGTATATAAACCCTAACTTAGTTAACGTCGTAAACGGTGATTCGTCTTCTTGTTCTTCCTTAAGTAGAGGCTCATCGACAAGTACTGTCTCTTCTGCGAATACTGGTACCGATAAAACCAAAGCGAAAAAAACTAAGGAGTTGAAACAACGTCTGCCTAGATCTGTATTGGTTGACAGGTGTTTTGTTTTAAAAATAGAGTCGGTCGACATAGTTATTAATTTGATTCGTGGTCTACACGGCGAACCCAGTGCTAGCCGTGTGAGTTGTGAGAGAATGAATCGAAAGCTCGAGCGAGTTACGACGCAATAGGTAAAGGGGAGAAGATAGTTTGGATCGCTGAGAAGCCATTACCTCTGTGAGGGTTAAAATCTTCAAGGTGTACGAAGAACTCGAGTATCTCTGAGGGTTTGTCATCTTCAATCAATAAGAACTCCAACAAGCCTTTCTCGATATGGCACGAAAGAATGGTCTCATTGGAATGTTCAGCTGAAGCCTGCTCAACATTGATAACCACGCTTGTCTCAGGCAATACATTGAAAGAGTCTTGAGCACATTTAAGAACACAGCTACACACATATTCTCGATACAGTATATTTCTCTCAGGGACGGATAGGTTCTTTAGTTTTACCTCACCTTGGCACAGCACCTTTCTTTCTTTAGGGATCACGTTGTCCTTATTCACCTGAATATTGATTTCTAACAGATGGCCATTCTTGTAAGTATTAAAGTTATGGTTGATCAGTTTTGTGTCGACTACAGAGGCGTTGATAGGATTCTGTTGTGCTTCTGAAAGAGCGGTCAGTTTGGCTCCGCTATCGTTATTCAGAACACCCTTTGAAAGTTGGTTCTGCTTGGCCCAGTAACTGTAGTTCTGTACCCAATGCACGAACTCGCTTTTGTAATCTTCAATATCCTGTTCTGCTGCGCGTTCAACGTTCTTAGTAAGAGTATGCAGCTTCGATTTATTCCCCAATAACATATCCAACCAATTAGGTTTGTAATCATCGAGCGCTTCCATGGCTTTGACTTTATGGTCGAAGCGAACGGTTGGCATCACAGGTGCAGGCTCCATAGCCATCGACTCCCAATTCACTTTTGGCGTCGGAATAGTATGAACAGATTGGATTAAGTGCAGGTGTTGATTGAACAAGGTCACTTCACTGACCGCGTCCTCAAGTTGTTTGGTATTCATCTACATTCCTGTCGACGGTTATTCTTGTCATTTGGCGCTCATTTTATGGTCAAAGCGCGCGAACAGTATTTAAATGAATGTGAATGATCTTTCGTGAGGTTACTTGATATTGGTTTAGGAATATTTTGGGGAGGAAAGTTGGGTTTATGATTGAGATAACAGCATAGAAACACAGAGAACAAGACGCTCTCTGTGTTGGTCATTTTGCTATTATCGAAACTCGCTGATTAGCATTACCTCTGGCGTCTTGCGACCAAAGTGAATCGGTAATCGTTAGATGTGAAGTAGTTTCGGCTGTATTCAAATACCGTGTTATTGGCGAGGTAACCGCGAGTACGTTTTTCAATGATAGGCTGAGCTGGATCAATACCTAACTGTTTAGCAACGTCTTCAGGCGGAAGAATCGGCACCAATTCCTGCTCACTTCGATCAATCACCATGCCTTTGGTGTTCTCAATAAAGTCGTATTTTGATGTCTGCATCACTTGATAAGTAAGATCTGGGAACAAAGCAACAGGCAACCAGGTTTCTTCAACTGTGATTGGATTGTTGTCGATGAAACGAACACGCTTTACGTAGAAAACCAATTCACCTTCTTTTATATCTAAGTGTTCAGACATCGCTAGAGAACAGGGCTTCATTTCAAAAGCCAGAACCTCACTGTGGGTAACGACATCCAAATGCGCCCACTTTTCTTGAAAGCTCGACTGTTTGTAGATGTCGTAATTGATCTTGTTCTCTTTGACGTAAGTTCCGCTGCCTTGAACGCTTTCAAGCTCATCGTTTTCGATGAGTAGTTTCAGTGCTTGCCTAACCGTTACGCGGCTTACCGAGAATACTTCACGCAATTGCGCTTCCGTTGGGAGTGCTTCTCCAACTTTATATTCTCCAGAACTGATCTTTTCTCTTATTGCATCGGCGATTTGGCGATACATAGGGAGTCTTGCCATTTTTGCCTCATTTGTGCGCTAGGACAACTAGACTTTGATTAACAACCTGTACCTTAAATACGTAAATTTGCTCTATATAAGCCTTGCTTTAAAGGTTAGTGTGAGCGTCGTATCGGCGTTTTGTAGTACATATAATACAAATTAAACGATACATAACAAGCTTTCTTAAAGGATTTACCAATATAGTTTAAATACAAATTAAATACAAATATGTATTGATGAGATCGTGATCACGGATTAAATGTCTTGAAGTTGTATTATTCATCTCGTCGACAGGGACGACTGTCGTACTAATCCGTGACTATGGGACAAAGGTTATGAAACTTACTACTCTAACGAATAAGTCGCTCGTAAATCTGCAAACTACGTTTAGCAGTCGAGAAGAAGCGATTTACGCACTTGCTGACCAACTGGATCAGCAAGGCAAACTGCATAACAAGCAAGAGTACCTTGATGCAGTATTTGCTCGTGAAGAGCAAGGCCCGACAGCGCTTGGCGAAGGCCTAGCAGTACCGCACGGCAAGACTGACGCGGTTAAAGAAGCTGGCTTCGCTGTTGCAACATTGAAAGAAGACATGAAATGGAAAGGCCTAGATGAAGACGAAGATGTGAATCTTATCTTCCTAATTGCCATTCCAAATGCAGAAGCGGGTTCTACCCACATGCACCTGCTGACCGAACTGACAACCACTTTGGTTGATGACGATGTTCGTGAAGCAGTACTAAAAGCAACAACCGCTGATGAAATCTTTGCACTTCTTGATGGCGATAATCAGCAAGAAGAAAAACAAGACAACTTAGATACAAATGCGCCGACAATTGTATGTGTGACTGCGTGCCCTGCAGGCATTGCTCATACCTATATGGCTGCAGAATACCTTGAAAAGGCAGGTAAAAAGCTTGGCTACAAGGTTCATGTTGAAAAGCAGGGCGCAAATGGCATTGAAGATCGTTTGACGGCTGAGCAATTAAACAATGCCGTGGCTTGTGTATTTGCTGCTGAAGTCGCGATTAAAGAAGCGGATCGTTTTAATGGAATCCCTCGTGTTGAAACGCCAGTTGCAGAACCGATTAAACACGGTGAACGCATTCTAAATGAAGCGATTGAAGAGGCTAAAAAAGGCAACGGTGCAGAACGCACAGTGGCTACTGATGACAAACCGAAAAAACTGCCACTGAAAACTGAGCTTAAACAAGCGCTGCTTTCTGGTATTTCTTACGCAGTTCCTCTTATCGTTGCTGGTGGTACTGTTCTTGCGGTTGCTGTTCTTATCGCGCAAATTTTTGACCTGCAAGAGCTTTACGCAACAAAAGATTCTTGGCTGTGGATGTATCGTAAATTAGGTGGCGGCCTATTAGGTACATTAATGGTGCCAGTACTGGCAGCTTACACAGCTTACTCATTAGCCGACAAACCGGCACTTGGTCCTGGTTTTGCTGCGGGTATTGCTGCAAACATCATTGGTTCAGGTTTCTTAGGCGGTGTTGTTGGTGGTTTGATTGCTGGTTACGTAATGCGTTGGGTAAAAGAGCATGTTCGCTTGGGTCCTGCGTTTAATGGTTTCCTCACTTTCTACCTTTACCCTGTGATTGGTACTTTGGTAGCGGGTAGCTTGATGCTGTTTGTTATCGGTAAACCTGTTGCGTTCTTAAACCAAGGTTTAACGGACTGGTTGAACGGTATGTCAGGCACCAATGCGTTGTTATTGGGTGCAATTTTAGGTCTGTTTGTATCATTCGACCTAGGTGGCCCGGTAAACAAAGCTGCTTACGCATTCTGTTTAGGTGCAATGGCAAACGGTGTTTATGGTCCTTACGCAATCTTTGGCTCAGTAAAAATGGTATCGGCGTTCACGGTAACGGCTTCAACCATGATTGCTCCACGTTTATTCAAAGACTTTGAGATTGAAACCGGTAAATCGACATGGCTACTTGGTCTTGCGGGTATTACTGAAGGTGCAATCCCAATGGCGATTGAAGATCCAATCCGTGTAATCGGCTCATTCTTACTAGGCTCTGTAGTAACAGGTGCAATGGTGGGCGCGGCAGGTATTGGTCTATCGACTCCGGGCGCGGGTATCTTCTCTATCTTCTTGTTACACGATTCTGGTTTAGGCGCTTTCTCTGCTGCTGCGATCTGGTTCGGTGCTGCGATTGTCGGCACAGTGATTTCAACCATTACTCTTCTGATGTGGCGTGGTCATGCTGTAAAAAAGGGTAAGTTTGAAGCAAGTACTGCAACACAGAACTAACTGAATTTTGAGTTAGCTCCTAACTCACTGCGAAATCAATATATAAAAAATAACAAACAACTGGCTGTCCTAAATTCCTGTGCTCCTAACGGTTTTATTCACACAGATTCTGGGCGTGGTTTTCTGCACCCTAAATTTAGTGGCAGCCAATTTTAACCCCTTGAAAAACTTTAATTTAGTCGTATTTGAGTCGAATTTAAGATTTACTCGAAGCGACACATTTAGGTAAATGATTATGACTACATCACGCGTACATATTACTCCACACATGCACTGGGATCGTGAATGGTATTTCACAACAGAAGAGTCTCGTATTCTTCTAGTGAACAACATGGAAGAAATCATGAACCGTCTGGAGAGCGATCCAGAATACAAATACTACGTTCTAGATGGTCAAACCGCCGTTCTAGAAGATTACTTCGCGATCAAACCAGAGAACACAGAGCGCGTAAAAGCATTGGTTGAAGCGGGCAAGCTAATTATTGGCCCTTGGTATTCTCAAACCGACACAATGCAAGTTTCTGGCGAGTCGATTGTACGTAACATGATGTATGGCATTCGTGACTGTATGAAATTTGGCGATGCAATGAAGATTGGTTACCTACCAGATTCATTCAGCATGAGCTCACAGCTACCAATGATCTGCAACGGCTTCGATATCACGCGCGCAATGTTCTGGCGTGGTTGTTCAGAGCGTCACGGTACCAACAAAACAGAATTCTTATGGCAATCAAACGACGGCAGTGAAGTAACGGTACAAGTACTTCCGCTGGGTTACGCGATTGGTAAATACCTTCCACAAGATGAAGAAGGCCTGCGTGCTCGTCTAGATAAGTACTTCCCAGTGCTAGAAAAGCCATCGGTGACTAAAGATATCTTGTTACCGAACGGCCACGACCAAATGCCAATTCAAAAAGACATCTTTGAAGTAATGGACAAGCTTCGTGAAATCTACCCAGATCGCGAGTTCTCAATGAGCCGTTACGAAGAAGTGTTCGAGAAAGTAGAGGCGGCACGCGACCAACTCGACACAATCAAAGGCGAGTTCAACGACGGTAAATACATGCGTGTTCACCGCACGATTTCGTCAACACGTATGGACATCAAACTGATCCATGCGGAAATCGAAAACAAGATTGTAAACATCTTAGAACCACTAGCGTCTATCGCTTGGACATTAGGCTTTGAATACCACCACGGTTTGATTGAGAAAATGTGGAAAGAGAGCATGAAGAACCACGCTCATGACTCGATTGGTTGCTGTTGTTCAGACAAGGTACACGCTGAAATCTTAAACCGTTACATCCTTGCGGACGACATGGCGACAAACCTGATTCATTTCTACAAGCGTAAGATTGTCGACCATATGCCGGATCGCGAAGGTTGCGACAAACTGGCGATGTTTAACCTTTCTCCGTACGAGCGTGAAGAAGTGGTGAACACAACCATCACTATCCGTGCTCAAGAATTTTCTATCTTTGATGAAAACGAAAACCCAGTTGAGTACTTCATCCGAGACAAGCGCCAAATCGACCCAGGTAAAGTAGACCGTCAAATCGTTCACTACGGTAACTACGACCCGTTCATGGAGTTTGATATTCAAATCAAACGCACTGTACCAGCAATGGGCTTCACCACGTTACACATCCGAGGTAATGAGAAGGGCGCAGTTAAAGTCGCGGAGCAGAAAGACTACTTGCTAGAGAACGAATACTACCGAATCAATGTAAACGACAACGCTACTCTGACTATTTTCGATAAAGAGACAGAGCAAGTGTTCGACCAAGTGCTCCGCTTAGAAGACGGTTCTGATGACGGCGATGAGTACGATTACTCTCCATCTCGTCAAGAGTGGCTGTTGTACTCAGACGAATTCCCGGTAGAAACATCGATTGACCACCAAGGCTTCCAATCGGTAGCGAACATCGCTTTACGTATGAACGTGCCTGCAAACCTGGCAGAGCGTGAAGAACGCACGGGTCAAAACGGATTCATTGAAGCGCAATGCCAAGTAGTACTAAAACAAGGATCTCGCCGTATCGAAGTTCGCATGGAACTAGACAACCAAGCCGATGACCATCGTGTACGTGTGCTAGTACCAACGCCATTCGTTTCTGAAACTGTGGTCGCAGATAACCAGTTCGGTTGTATTACTCGACCAACCAATGACCCAGCAATGGCGGTTTGGGAAGAAGAGAAGTGGAAAGAAGCACCGGTTCCGGTTTACCAACTGATGAACTTCGCTGCATTAGAAAACGGTAAAGCGGGCATGGCGATCATGTCGAATGGTCTACGTGAATTTGAAGTGATTGCATCTCAAGGTGACGACAACCGAGATACCTTCGCACTGACACTATTCCGTGGTATCGGTGTGTTGGGTAAAGAGGAGCTATTGCTTCGTCCGGGTCGTCCATCAGGCATCAAGATCCCGACGCCAGATTCACAAGTGCGCGGCAAATTAGTGTGTGAATTCACACTGTGTGGCTTCTCTGGCAACCACATTGACGCGAACATCATGGCGCAAGCACGTGACAATGTCACTCAAATCGAATGTTACAACAAGATCCCGTACAACGCGATGAAGCTGAATGTGGGCGAGCAAAACCTACCAATGAACTTCAGCTTGCTATCGAAGCAACAAGCAGGTGCGGTACTAAGCGTACTTAAGAAAGCGGAAGATGAAGATGCGTTGATCATGCGTGTTTACAACCCGGCAGAAACAGGCTCAGTGTCGGATTCAATCTCCTTCACTCAAGCGGTTTCAAGCTGGAAAGAGACAAGTATGGGTGAGCGAGTACGCGAAGGTGATGTAGCAACAGAAACCTTCGGCCAACTGGCATCTTGCCAAGCGAAAACATTCCAAATCAAATTCTAATTTCAATCACCCGCTCACCTTGGTGGGCGGGAATGGTGAACGACAATGAAAATTGTAATTGCCCCTGATTCATTTAAAGAATCACTCGACGCTCATCAAGTTGCGTCTTGTATTGAGCGTGGGTTTGCTGACGTTTTCCCTCATGCAGAGTTTGTGAAAATGCCACTCGCTGATGGCGGAGAAGGCACAGTAGACGTGTTACTAGAGGCGCTCAATGGTAAGAAACAACGGCTGCAAACGACAGATCCAATCGGTCGCGAATGTACGGCTTATTGGGCTTCGTTGGAACAGACTGTTGATGGCGCCAACGTAAAAACTGCCTTGGTGGAATTTGCTCAAGCATCGGGTTTAGACCTATTAACCGTAGAAGAAAGAGCACCGTTAAACGCATCTTCGTTTGGTACTGGGCTATTGATCAAAGATGCACTAGATCAAGGTGTTGAACAAATCATTATTGGTTTGGGTGGCAGCGCAACCAATGATGCAGGTGCTGGCATCTTACAAGCGTTGGGAGGCAAGTTATTAGACAAGCAAGGCAACGAGCTATCTGGTGGCGGCGCCGAATTAAGCCGGTTAGCAAGCATGGATCTTAATGGACTGCACCCTAGATGCAAAGAAGTGACGTTCGTGGTCGCGTGTGATGTGAATAATCCATTATGTGGCGAAAGCGGAGCCAGTGCCGTGTTTGGTCCGCAAAAAGGCGCATCAAAAGCTCAAGTTGAACAGCTTGATACTGCGATCGGACACTTTGCCGATATCGCTCAAGCACATGCGGGTACTAATCATCGCGACACAGCTGGATTTGGTGCTGCTGGTGGTACACCTCTGGGGTTAAGTCTTGCATTCAATATCCAAATTAAAGCGGGTATTGAGATGGTATTAGATGCTTTGGATGCAGATAAGGTTCTTGAAGGCGCTTCACTGGTCGTGACTGGAGAGGGGCAGATGGACAACCAAACCCTGCAAGGTAAAACACCTTACGGCATCGCTCAGCGAGCTCAAAAGCTGAATATTCCAACCATTGGAATAGCGGGCTCTCTGGGGCAAGACGTTGAAAAGCTTTACGGTTCAATGTCTAGCTTATTTGGAACCGTACGTTCACCTCAGTCTCTAGACCAAGTTTTATCAGAAGCGAATCAAAACCTGACTCGTACTGCCCGTAATATCGCCGCCACGCTCAAGCTTGGTAGCCAGATTTTTAATGAGAAGTAATTATGTCTCTATTTAAACTCGACAACGTTATTCAAAACTACGCATGGGGAAGCAAAGACTCCATTAACCAATTGTTTGGTATTGTGAACCCAAACCAGGAACCTCAAGCAGAAATTTGGATGGGTGCTCATCCAAATGGTTGTTCAAAGGTAGGCGATACCGGTGAATCGCTTTCTCACATGATTGATGAAAACAAAATCGATGTCTTAGGCGGATACACGGCAGCACGTTTCGGTGAATTGCCTTTCTTGTTTAAGGTGTTGGCCGCTGAAACACCGTTATCGATTCAGGTTCACCCGAACAAGCGAAAATCAGAATTAGGTTTTGAGCGTGAGAATGCACTTGGTATCCCTTTGAATGCGTCTAATCGCAACTACAAAGATCCAAACCATAAACCTGAGTTGGTTTATGCGTTGACCTTCTACAAAGCGATGAATGGCTTTCGTCCAATCGACGACATTATTGCCTTGTTCGAAGAAGCGGATATTCCTTCGTTAGCGATTGAACTTAATGTACTTAAAGCCAATGTCGACAGTGATTCTCTGAAGTCGTTCTTTAGTGCCATTATGTCTCTTGAAGGTGACCGCAAAGCGTCTGCGCTTAATGAGCTTTATGCTGCGCATGCGCGACCAGCCAAAACGGCCATGGGGCGTGAAGCTCTGCAATACAGCATCGAATTCAAACAGTACTATCCGGGTGATATTGGTTTGTTTGCCCCATTGATGCTCAACACAGTTGAACTGGCGCCGGGTGAAGCGATGTTCCTATTCGCAGAAACCCCACATGCTTATGTTCAAGGCACAGGCTTGGAGATCATGGCAAACTCAGACAATGTGCTGCGTGCCGGTCTCACCCCTAAATACATAGACGTTCCTGAGCTTATCGACAACACGATCTTTGAGCCGATTAAGCCAGAAGATATTCGTCTTAAGCCTGTATTGAAAGAGGGAAAGATGAGCTACCCGATTCCAGTGGATGACTTTGGCTTTGATATCTTATCTGCGACTGATGAGAGCAAGTCACAGTATTTACGTAGCGCGGAGATCTTGTTCTGTGTGGAAGGAGAGGCGACCGTCACTTCAGAAGGACGGTCAGTTTCTCTTAAGCCCGGAGAATCAGTCTTTGTAAGTAGTAATTCAAGTGTTTACCAATATCAAGGGAATGGCATTTTGGCTCGTGCTTTTAACTAGTGCCCCCGTGCTAGCGATCAGCAAAAGAAATGTCAGAGTGCCATTGTAAAGTGGCACTCAATATTGGATTGATGGTTGTTATACCAATCACAGTAAGTAAGTGATTAGAAATAGCGCAGGAAAAAGACTTGAGAACAAGGCTGCTCGTTTCGACAAGAAGTTTCGATAAGTAGTTATTCTACAATCAAAAATTCTAACGCAGTTATCGAGTTTTTGAACCAGCTAGGCTGACAGTTATTTACTACGATTGGTATTATCTATCTGTCTTTGACAGTCATGATTATTGACCATACCCGCTACTCTGGCGGTTTTTTTCGTTTCACAAGTGAGATCGATAAAGCGTAACGCGATAGAAAAACGAAGCCCTGCTTTAAGAGCAGGGCTTGTTACTGAGTTAGTAATAAACCTCTAGTCAGGCGATGTGTGTCATTCGATTGATAATAAAGGATTCTGTACAACCTTCAGTTGCCTTAACGTAGTCTGCGATATGTTGGCTTGCTAGGTGCTTTTGTAGAAGTGCTTCTGATTCCCAATTCTCGTGAAACACAAATTGAGCCGGGTTACTGTTGTCTTGATGGAGGTCGTAGTTGATACAGCCTTCTTCGGATCGGGTTTTATCGATGAGCTTAATCATCTCTGATTTTACAAACTCGATCTTCTCTTCTTTACAGACGATTGTCGCAATAATGGTTAGCTTAGTCATTGTGAATTCCTGGGGCAATAAATCTCTTTGTCCGAATAATATAAGTATTTATAAATCAAAGAAAAAGAAACGTTCTATCCAATGACTATGGCTATTTTAGTCCATAATTCTTTTTTTAATCGCGAGATGATTAGTGAATTACGCTCATAAAAAAGCCCGACACTAAGCCGGGCATCTTAAAAAGTGAATGAATTAGTTACTGAAATCAGCCTTTACCCAGATCATTCGGTGATCAGAGGATACGTCCTTGCCGTTACCATAATCACCAATTCGTGAGTCATTGAATAGCTTGCGTCCTTCTTCATAAGAAGCGGCCCAGTAAACACCAGAATCAACGATGTTAAGTGTTGCTGAAGGCAGTGCGTAATCTACAGCAAGTCCAAATGTTGAAGTGATACGGTTCGGCTGTGGGTGAGACGATGATTTATCTACCGCATGTTCAGCGGCACCATAACTTGTTGGATACAAGCTGCCATTGGTGACATCTTGGTTAACTAATGCATCATTGTGCAAGTCTTGCATTACAGAACTAATACCGTCGCCATCAACAGGATCTAGGTTTTGATCACCCATCATGACAAAGTGTTGACCTTGCTCCAGACCGCCAGTTTTTCCAGAGTCATCATAGATGTACGATTTGTTTTGGATATATTGGTGCCAGAAGTCGACTTCTGCTGCGTTTTGCTCGATGTTCTTACCTACGTCAAAAGCCGGCGGAGTAGGGTGTGACATCAGTAAGTGAACGGTTTCAGTACCATCTTTGGTAGGGATTAGGATTGGTGCATCAACGTGGTTCTTTGAAGATAAACGAACTTCTTCCCATTCAGCAGCGGTGTACCACTCGTCACCACAGTCCATATTTTCAGGGAACTTACTCGGGTCATCGCAAACAGTGATTGTTGGAATAGTGGCACCTTCGAGATCTTTCCATTTAAATTCTTGGAATGTACGAGTGTTGGCAGTGTCTATCTCATATTTAGACATCAGAGCAAACGCGTATTGACCATGGTACAAACCAAAGCCCCAAGCATCTCCAGGTAATGTGCCCGCGTTGCCGTCGTTGTCTAGGTCAAAGCCAAATTCATTCAATAAGCCCGTGTTGGTAGCGTAACTTTCAAAGTAAGGGTATGAAATTGGCTCTAGGTTCGCGTCACCGCCCGCACCGTCAAGGCTTTGAGCAACAGAAAGGTAGTTTTTCTGGAAGCCTTCTAGTGCTGACTTGTCCGTTCCAGTACCGTCATTGTTAAATTCGGCCATCATCAGTACATCAGGTCGATTCTTTTGAATCACGGCTGCTACGTTGCGGATTTGAATCACTTTTGCCGCTGTCTCTTTGTCAGCCGCACTAATTGTGTTGTTGAGATAGTCAGATACAAGTACTGCTTGAGCGCTTGGTTCAATCTGCATCTCTGTTACAAGATCTTGGAAGGTGGCACGATCAAAAGACAGGTTATAAGTAGCGATCTTTACTTCTTCAGGTTGAACGTAATCGGTATCGCTGCTGCAACCAATCAAAAGCGCAGAAGAGATGGCGAAAGCGATAGATGTTTTTAACAATTTCATAAAGTGTGTCCGCTAATTGCTGAAAGAATTTTGGGACGCGTATGGTATGAGACGAGGATTAACCTGTAAGTGATGGTGGTCACGACAAAGGGCTTCGTAATACATGCTATTGCATCAAAAATGTGACAAATGGAACCGGTATTTGTAATTTGAAGAAAAGCTTTAAATTCAGGTGTTTAATTAGACCTTTAAAATAAAAAAGCCCTCATGCTTTGCACGAGGGCCTTCGAATAAGAACCAAACAGTATTGTTATTGGTGTGTTAAGTATACTGCTTTATTTTAAGCGTATTGCTCGACCGTCATCGCCCAATTTTTCTTTTGCTGTTCGAAGTTCATCTTGATTTGCTGATAACGGACCTTAAGCACTGAATGTTCGTACTTTTTCACAACGTCTTCGCGCTTGCTTTCTAGTAGCTGCTTTTTGACTTCGTAATATTCATTCATATTGGATACAAGAGAGTCAAATTCCGCCTGCAGTTTCTCCGCGATTTGAATGTTATCCGCACGATGCATGATCTTCTGTTGCGTGCGTTTTAATAGCATTGCCGCTTCGGCTTTTTCAATGCGTGCTTGCGGTGTTTTCTTAAGTTTACTCGCCAGCCCCATCAACGAAGCA
This sequence comes from Vibrio sp. 99K-1, assembly GCF_013114585.1. Classification (NCBI taxonomy): domain Bacteria; kingdom Pseudomonadati; phylum Pseudomonadota; class Gammaproteobacteria; order Vibrionales; family Vibrionaceae; genus Vibrio; species Vibrio sp. 99K-1. The sequence continues at coordinate 4,132 of NZ_VTXF01000039.1, read as the reverse complement.
CTCTTAATCAGCCATTTCGTTGGATCATATTGCCACCAGTAAATGCCGTTACGGTAGTCGTTCTCAAAGATATGGTGGAAGTTGTGGTAGCCTTCGCCAAAAGTAAGTACGGCAAGCACACCATTATCACGTGCTGTGTTCTTGTCGGTAAAAGGTTGGCTGCCCCAGATGTGCGCAAGAGAGTTAATGAAGAATGTGGTGTGGTGGTTAAGTACCAAACGAACCGCACCTACGATTAACAGCATGCCAATCACATCGCCATAGATCAGGCCCAATGCGATAGGCACACCAAAGTTCATGATGAGCGCAAGAAGAATGTAGTGTTTGTGCTGCCACATTACGATCTTGTCTTTCTTCAAGTCGCGACAGTTCTCGTGATCTTTATAGATAGACGTGTTGTAGTTGCGAATCATCCAACCGATGTGTGAGTACCAAAAGCCACGCTTTGCTGAGTACGGGTCTTTGTCGTTGTTATCGACATGCTTGTGATGAACACGGTGGTCTGAAGACCAATGAAGAGCACTGTTTTGTAAGGCAAAAGCACCGCCCAAAGCAAATAGGAATCTGAGGCTCGAATGCGCTTCAAAGGCTTTGTGTGACCATAAGCGGTGGTAGCCAGTCGTGATTGAAAGGTTACAGAAGCTAAAACAGATCGCTAGCCATACCCAATGTTCCATTCCATAGCCAAAAAAGTAGCCGTAAACGGGAGCCGCAACAACAGCAAGCAGCATACTAAACGAGAATACAAAGATATTGAGCCAGATTAACGGTGGCTTTTTTGTTGATGGTTTGTCGGCACTATTCATTAGCAATTTTCCATTGAGCTTACATCTGTGCGCTAGAATATCAGCGTACACGTGTAAGTCAATATTGAAAGTGTAAACGTGTATTAGTATGTTTTACTTAAATATTGTATAAAGGTAGTGTGAAATGTAGTAGCAAGTCATAAATGGAAGTACTAAGGGCTAATAAATGGAAATTAAGGTAGCTGAATATAAAGATTATGAGCGGATTGCCCAATTACACGCGGATAGCTGGAAGCTATATTACCGTGGCATTCTTGCTGATGATTACCTAGAACATGAGGTTTTGGAGGACAGGTCTGTTATTTGGCAGACACGTTTGATTAATCCTCCTTTTAATCAACATGTTCTATTACTCGAGGAAGGCGGTTTACTGGTTGGTTTTGTCTGCGCATTTGGCAATCATAACTTTGAACGCGGGACGTTCATCGATGCATTGCATGTAGACAGTAACTACCGAGGCCGTGGCTTAGGCAAGCATTTGTTGTCTGAACTGTCTCAACGATTACAACAATACTATTCTGATTCAGGGCTTTACCTAGAGGTGATGTCTGAAAATCATCAAGCTATTGCATTTTATGAAGCGATTGGTGGAAAACAAGAATTGGAGCAGGTGTGGAATGCGCCATGCGGAAGTCAAGTTAACGAGAAAGTGATCTCTTGGGCTTCTCCCGTTGACCTAGAGCAGAGAACCAAAAGCGCTGCGTTTTCGTAATTGTCACGCTCAGACGCTTTGTTCGTCATGACGCAATTTTGCGACTGAGAATACAATTAATGCCCCAAGCATGCAGGTGTTTGGGGCTTTTTCGTTTCGCTTGCAATAGAAAAGGGCGTCGGTAAGAAGTTAATTAGACCAAGATGTACGGTTTCGGCCGTTTTTCTTTGAAATATAGAGTGCTTGATCGGCGTCATCGATGAGTTGCTCTACCGAGCCTAGTGCTTGAGGTGAATGTTTAACACCAATTGAAATTGTGACTTCTAAACGAAGGCGAGAGGGACACTCTAGCAGTGAATCTACGAGTGATTGAATTGAATCTTCAGTCCCGTTTTGTACCAAAATCAGAAACTCTTCTCCTCCATATCGAAAACAGTTACTGCCCAGTGGTAGTTTTTTCTGAATTTCGATGGCCAACTCTTTAATGACCAGATCGCCCATCTGGTGCCCGTAGGTATCATTAATGGTTTTGAAATGGTCAATGTCGATCATAATCGATGTGATGGATAAGTCGCGATCAATGCTCGGTTCGATCACTTGGTGTAAGTAGAGTCGATTATAGCAGCCGGTGAGCGCGTCTTTATAGGAAAGCGCTTCAAACATATTCGACTGTTTACGTAATTGTATCGCTTGTTTTCGAAGTTGCTCCGATTGTGCGAAGCGTTTGTGAACTTCTAAGTCGCGTCTAATACAGGCCGCTGAAATCAAAATATAAGCAGACACATAAATAGAAATGGTTTCGACTTCATGAGCAGGTTCTGCAGCATACAGCAAAGGAGATAATCCGATTAGGTAGGCGGCAAAAATAAATGAAAGTGTTGTGATGCTGTATTTGGCCGATAATCTAGAAAACGTACCTATGTAGATCATCACGAGGACGATACCACCTTGGTAATCGAAATTCCCTAGGTCAATCGCGAGCCGCCCAACGTAGACTAGAAACAGCGAGCTAATGACAAGAAAGGTGCTTTCAACGAACTCTAAAACGTTAGGCCTGTGCTTGATGCAATACCGAGCAACAACCATCATCATCAAGAACAGTACGATGCGAAAGGCAATTGGTGTAATACACTCTGTACCGAAGTGAATATAGTCCGTGACAATAAAAGCACAGAATATTGAGATCGGGATGTAGATGAAATTTATGTACGGCAGATAAATTTCATTGTCGAAATAGGTTTTAAATCGTTGATTTTTGAACCCGATGTAAGAGCGCATTGAGAAACTAGCCGAAATTGATACACAATAATTTGCGTAGTATGTCACAGTCTTGATGATTGTAAACGAGCATTTCTATAGATTTGTCAGTATGTTAGCTAGATCAACAAAGGAGGGGCACGATATTCACGTCCTACATGAAATAGAACGTGAATATGTTTAGAGGGATATATGAGAGTGATTAATCGCTATTAACGCTTGTTCTTCAAGTAACGCTTACGACGCTCTTCTTTTTTCTTAGCTTGTTGCTCGGCTTTTAGTGCTGCGGCTTCTTCAACTTCGATCAGCTCTTTTGTGATCATTTCTGGTAGTTCTAGAGTTACCTTACCCAAAGTCCCGTTACGAAGCTCGTGAAGTAAGATTTCAGAACACTTATGAAGGTCGATATGACCACCAGCACGAAGTGCTCCACGCTTACGACCGATCGCTTCCATCAACTCGATGTCAGACTCTGGCAGCTCTTCAATTTGGTAACGCTCTTGCAGTAGGTGAGGGTACTGCTTCGCAAGATACTCAACGGTGTAGAATGCCACTTCATCGTATTCCATTGCCGTATCCTTTACCGCGCCGGTTGCTGCTAGGCGGAAGCCGCTGTGCGGGTTTTCTACTTTTGGCCAAAGGATCCCTGGGGTATCTGAAAGAATCACGCCGTTTTGTAGGTTAATACGCTGTTGACGACGAGTTACCGCAGGTTGGTTACCTGTCACTGCGATTGTACGTCCTGCTAGGCAGTTAATGATGGTTGATTTACCCACATTTGGGATGCCCATGATCATAGTACGAATGTTCTTACCAATCTCTTCACGGTGTGGTGCAAGCTTACGAACCAGTTCCATGATGTGATTTACTTCTTCTTTAACGCTGGTGGTAATTGCAATAGCCTTTACACCTTGCTCTTTTTCGAAATGCTCAATCCAACGTTCAGTTAACTCAGGATCGGCAAGGTCACGCTTGTTCAGTACTTTTACACAAGGCTTATCGCCACGCAGTGAGGAGATCATTGGGTTTTCACTACTGAACGGAATACGCGCATCCAGTACTTCGATGATCACATCAACCTGTGGGATAACTTCTTCGATTTCTTTGCGGGCTTTATGCATGTGACCCGGAAACCATTGAATAGACATAGAGATAAACCTTGATAAATATAGTTGCTGCACATTGTAAGGGTTCAATAGGGCGTGTAAAGCCATATCTATAAAGGGACGATAAAGATCGGTCTTTAATGGACCTCTAACATGATTTTAGCTGAAGTTTAGGGAGCATAAAGAAGGACTAAGGTGAGTAGTTGAGAGCATTTTAACCAATGACTTGTTAGCTATAGCTTTTTTGCGTTGGGGTTATTTTACTTTTAATCACTTATCTTTACATGTGAACCTGTCTCTTATACACATCT
>NZ_VTXF01000038.1:0-41192 GCF_013114585.1 Vibrio sp. 99K-1 | reverse complement strand
TGAATCTTGCCTTTAAAAGGCGAATTTGGAGCGATACATCGGGTTCGAACCGATGACCTCAACCTTGGCAAGGTTGCGCTCTACCAACTGAGCTAGTATCGCATTAGAAAAGGTCTTTCACCTTTTGATTACCGCTTTCGCCGTAACCTACAAATTGGAGCGATACATCGGGTTCGAACCGATGACCTCAACCTTGGCAAGGTTGCGCTCTACCAACTGAGCTAGTATCGCATAGAAAGGTCTTTCACCTTCTGATTACCGCTTTCGCCATAATCTACAAATTGGAGCGACACACGAGGTTCGAACTCGTGACCTCAACCTTGGCAAGGTTGCGCTCTACCAGCTGAGCTAGTGTCGCATTCTGAAAACGTCTTTCGCCGTTCAGGGCTGCGAATTATAAGAGCATTTTTTTGTGATGCAAGTCCTTAATGCAAAATTACGAAACTTTTTATTCAACTGCTGTAAAAGCACACAGATTTGCAAAAAAATTAGCTCTTATGTCCCTGAAAAGTTAGACAAACGTGATCAGTTTATCCGATTAGATGTTAATAATTGTTTTTCGGTAGTATTGCAGTTCGGCAATTGACTCGCGAATATCGTCTAATGCTAAGTGGCTTCCTGACTTAGAAAAACCATCTAATACTTCAGGTTTCCAACGACGAGCTAGCTCTTTTAGGGTGCTTACATCGACATAACGGTAGTGGAAGTACTCTTCTAATTCAGGCATGTGCTTGTATAAGAAACGGCGGTCTTGGCCAATGCTGTTACCACAAATCGGCGATTTACCTTTTGGTACCCACTTTTCAAGAAACGCGATCGTCTGTTCGATAGCATCTTGCTCAGTGATGGTGCTTTCTTGAATACGCTTCACTAGCCCGCTGCCAGTGTGCGTCGTTGTGCACCACTCGTCCATTTTGTCTAGTTCACTTTGAGGTTGGTGAATAGCCAAAACAGGTCCTTCAGCAAGGATGTTAAGCTCACTATCAGTCACGATAGTCGCAATTTCAATGATTTTATGAGTTTCAGGATCCAGTCCCGTCATCTCTAGATCTACCCAAATTAGGTTCTGATCGCTAAAGGACATAAGGCGTCGCCTATTTGTTTATGTTTAAAAGAGGTACTATACCCAAATAACTATACTCAAACTAGCTTTAGGACCATCGAAATCAAATGGCACCAGCAACACCAGTTTGAGTTCCCAATCATCAAGTTAGATGTGTTAAGTGAAAAATTGTGGCTAAAAAAAAGAAGTTAACTAAAGGTCAGGTACGTCGTGTACGTAGCAACCAGAACAAGCGACTCAAGAAAGAAGATTCTATCCAGTGGGATGAGAACATGCTTGGTGGTACCAAAAGCGGACTCGTGATTACACGCTTTGGTCAACATGCTGATATCGAAGATCTTGAAACAAACGAAGTTCATCGTTGTAACTTACGCCGTAGTATCGAGACTTTAGTTTCTGGTGACCGAGTGACTTGGCGTGCAGGCTTAGAGTCGATGGCTGGTATTTCAGGTGTTGTGGAAGCGGTTGAACCAAGAACCTCAATGCTGACTCGCCCAGATTACTACGACGGCCTAAAACCGGTTGCGGCTAACGTAGACCAGATGGTTATCGTGTCTGCTGTACTTCCAGAGCTATCACTTAATATTATCGACCGTTACTTAATTGCTTCAGAAACAGTAAAAATCGCACCGCTTGTTGTACTCAACAAGGTCGACCTACTGACTGAAGAGCAAATTGCTGAGTACAAAGAGACACTGAAGATTTACGAACAGATCGGCTACAAGGTGATGTTCGTGAGTAAAGAGTCTGGCTACGGCATTAAAGAGCTAGAAGCTGAACTTAAAGGCCGTATCAACATCTTTGTTGGTCAATCTGGTGTAGGTAAGTCCAGCCTAGTGAATGCGCTAATGCCGACACTCGACATCGAAGAAGGTGAAGTTTCTGAAAACTCAGGCCTTGGTCAGCACACCACCACTGCAGCTCGTTTGTACCACTTCCCTTCAGGCGGCGATCTAATCGATTCACCTGGAGTTCGTGAATTTGGCCTATGGCACTTAGAAGCCGATGAAATCACCGAAGCTTTCGTCGAGTTCAAACCTTACCTTGGCGGCTGTAAGTTCCGCGATTGTAAGCACAATGATGATCCAGGCTGCATCCTGCGTGAAGCCGTTGAGGATGGGAAGATCAGTCGACTGCGCTTCGACAACTACCACCGCATCATTGAGAGCATGGTCAACAACAAAGACAACCGTCAGTATTCACGAAACAAAAAAGCAGATCTTTAATCGCGTTTTTGTGAACAAATATGTGCAGTTACTGACAATTGGCGCGAATTTAAGTAACATCTCGCGCCCTAAAGCGTCATCGACAGATTGAATTGAAAAACACATAGCATTGGAAAATTAATACAATGGATAAGATTAAAGTTGGATTGCAGTACTGGATTCCACAACATGGACTAACTCGTCTAGTCGGCAAACTGGCGTCTGCTAAAGCGGGCGGCTTAACGACAGCGATCATCAATTGGTTCATCAAACAATACAAAGTGAACATGGATGAAGCGCTACATAGCGACCCAAAACACTTTAAAACATTCAATGAATTCTTCGTACGTGAATTGAAAGACGGCATGCGCCCTATCGCTGAAGGCGACTCTGTTATCGTTCACCCAGCAGACGCTCGCGTAAGCCAATTTGGCCCAATTACTGACGGTCAACTGATTCAAGCGAAGGGCCACGACTACTCTGCACGTGAGCTGCTAGGTGGTGATGCCGCTCTTGCTGAAGAGTTTAAAGACGGTGAATTCGCAACGCTTTACCTATCTCCAAGTGATTACCACCGCGTACACATGCCATGTGACGGTACGCTGCGTCAGATGATCTACGTTCCAGGTGACCTTTTCTCTGTTAACCCATTAACAGCTGAGAATGTTCCAAACCTATTCGCACGTAACGAGCGCGTAGTGTGTATCTTTGATACTGAGTTTGGCCCAATGGCACAAGTATTAGTTGGTGCAACTATCGTAGGTAGCATCGAGCAAGTATGGGCTGGCACGATTACTCCACCACGTGGTAACTCTGTGTACAAATGGGATTACCCAGCACAAGGCGATAAAGCAATCATCTTGAAGAAAGGCGAAGAAATGGGTCGCTTTAAGCTTGGTTCAACGGTTATCAACCTATTTGCGAAAGATGCAATCAAGTTCGACGACACGATGCAAAATGGCGAGAAAACGGTTCTTGGTACGCCTTACGCGCACATCGCTGGTAAAGAAGTTGAGACTGAAGCTGTTGATTCAGTAGAGAACACAGACCAAGCGTAATAATTTGAGTAAACTCATTTAGCTTTCAAGGCACGTTATTTGAATGAATAACGTGCCTTTTTATTACCCAGCCCTCTAACCTTCCAATACCCCTAAGCCCTGACCTAAAAGAGCAATGCATAAATCAGCGCTATAAAAGATTGACCAAAAACAAAACAGTTGCCGAAACCTTAAACAACTTTTTGATTTTCCAACCCGTCTCCAAGTACCAAAAATCCAGATAACTTACTCTATTTGAAGATATTTTATTCATAGGGTCTTTGTACATGCCTAAACTCAATGTTGGCGTTCTGGTCAAGCTGTTGATTTGTTTTGCGATTCCCTTGGGCGTGTTATTCATGCCAATAGATTCAATACCTATCGATGACCTGACGCTGATTCAACACCGCCTGCTAGCGATATTTCTACTTGCTGCCCTACTTTGGGTACTTGAACCCGTTCCAGTTTTCGCCACCTCAATACTGATCATTGCACTTGAACTGGTGATGATTTCCGACAAAGGTCTGCACCTATTTCGAAATCCACCAGCGGGACACGATCTTGGTGAATTAATTAAATATACCGACATATTCGGTGCATTTTCATCACCAATCATCATTCTATTCATGGGTGGCTTTGCTCTCGCAATCTCGGCATCTAAGTACGAACTCGATAACAACCTAGCTCGAGTGCTGCTGAAACCATTCGGTACAGAACCGCGCTTCATAATGCTTGGCTTAATGCTGATCACCGCCGTGTTCTCAATGTTTATGTCGAATACCGCAACCACTGTCATGATGCTGGCCCTGCTTGGCCCAATTGTAGCTTCGGCACCCAAAGGCGATATGGGGATCAAAGCACTCGTATTGTGTATTCCGATTGCCGCCAATACTGGTGGTATCGCGACACCAATCGGTACGCCTCCCAATGCCATTGCACTTCAATACCTAACCGGTGAAAACACCATCGACTTCCTGAGCTGGATGATGATGGGCTTACCTTTTGTGATCATCCAACTCACCATTGCTTGGTTCCTTCTTCAGAAAATCTTCCCTTCCACGCAGAAAAACATGGTGCTTAAACTCGATGGGCAGTTCAGAAAGAGTTGGCGTGCGATCGTCGTTTACGTCACCTTTGCAGCGACCATCTTGTTGTGGATGACTACCAAACTGCACGGCATGAACACCTATGTGGTCTCTATCATTCCACTGGCGGTCTTCACTTTGACGGGCATCATGGGCAAAGAAGAATTGAAACTAATCAACTGGGATGTGTTGTGGCTAGTCGCCGGTGGTATTGCGATTGGTATCGGCTTAGATAAAACAGGCTTGGCCTCTGCATTGGCACACGCGATCGACTATGAGTCTCTTTCCCCTGCAGCCGTAGTCATCACGCTATCCATCGTGTGCTGGTTAATGGCTAACTTCATGTCGAACACCGCTACGGCCAACTTACTAATGCCAATAGCCGCTGCGATTGGCGCATCGATGGAAAGCCTAGTGGCGATTGGTGGCTTACAAGGATTATTGGTTGTGGTTGCCTTCTCAGCATCACTCGGCATGATTCTTCCAGTATCGACACCACCCAACTCACTGGCTTACTCAACCGGGCTTATCGAAAGCAAAGACATGGCTAAGATGGGGATCATCTTGGGGATTGTCGGCTTGTTGATGGTTTACCTCGCGTTGTTCATCATCACCTAAAAGACGTTCAACGATCATCCTTACTCCGGACTAAGGCGCTAAATGTAAATTTAGCGCTTTTTTCGATCTATACCACTCCACCCCAAGCAATTAACTAACATTTCAATCAACAGGTAACTGTGATTTTACTTCACTGTTTTACAAAAAGCAGAGCCAATATATTAAGAATTTATGATTTCAAACACAGTCATTCAGCCTAAGACAGCGGCACTATACACGCATCAGAGACACATCAATTCACCATCAAGTACGTCACTGTAGTTAGGTTTTTGTCTAATCAGAGAGGAATGGACCTTGAGACATACTATTAAATTTAAAATTCAGATCGCCATTGCGATCATTATCGCCGTCGTGAGTGGCACCCAAGCTTGGATATCGGTTACCCAGCTAACTCAAGAGACTGAAGTCGCGATCAACCAAGAAATGAAGAATGTCAGTGTAGGGACGACCAACTACATTGCCGATTGGCTCTCGACTCGCAGTGACATGATGCTGGCCAATGAGCCAACCATTTCAAGCAACAGTAACTCAGACCGAGAATTATTGATCACCAAACAAGCCGGGCAGTTCTTGTCTGTTTATGCTGGTTTTAGCGATGGCACGATCGCTTATGGTGATAAAACGGAAAGTTGGCCAGCAGACTACGACCCTCGCACGCGTCCATGGTACAAAGATGCGAATACCGCATCAGACCTGATCATTACTGAACCGTATCAAGATTTCGATGGCAGTATCGTCATCAGCTTTGCGAAAGCCTTCAGTGGCCAAAAGCAGGGCGTACTGGCTGCGGACTTAACCGTGACGAGCATTATCGATGCGGTTCTTAACGTAAAACTGGATAACGATGGCTTCGCCTTCTTAGTGGATGGTAACAACAACATCGTGGCGTACAGCGATGAAGCGTTAAGTCAAAAACCACTCACCAGCTTAAACCCAGAACTGACCGCAAACCGAGTGTCACAACTGATTCAGAACCAAACTATCACCACATTAGCTTGGCCTGGTCAGGGAGATAAGTTGGTTTATATTGCTAACGTGCCAAACACCGATTGGTCTCTAGGCATTGTTATCGATAAAGAGCTGGCATTCTCTGCGGTCACTGATGCGATTCAATTCATCGCACTGACTTCACTTGTTCTGTACATCGTGATTTCAATCGCTAGCACCATGGTCATCAACCGACTGCTTTACCCATTACAAACCTTGTCAGAGGCGCTAACCCAGCTTGCTCAAGGCCGAGGTGACCTTACTCAACGCATCGATATCACACGCATGGATGAGATAGGTAAGCTTGCTGAGCTGGTGAACCAATTCTTAAGCCAAATGCAGAGCATGCTGAAAGGTGTCGTTGAGCACAGCCACGATTTAAACAACCACGCCGAAAAAGCCAACCAGTTGGCAACGCAATCCTCCATTCGTGTGGAGAATCAACAAAACGATATCAACCAGATTGCGACTGCAATTCATGAGATGTCGGCTACCGCAGCCGAAGTAGCGAGCCATGCAGAATTAACCGCATCCGCTTCTCAAGCCTCTGCAACCGCGTGTAATGACGGCCAAGAAGTGATTCAACAGAACCGCGATGCCATCACTAGCCTTGCGACCCAAGTAGAAGACGCGGCCAATGTTATCCGAGAGCTGGAAAACAACGCGCAAAGCATCAACCAAATTCTATCCACCATTCAAGGCATTGCTGAACAAACCAACCTATTGGCATTGAATGCTGCCATTGAAGCGGCACGTGCGGGCGAGCAAGGTCGTGGGTTTGCGGTTGTCGCCGATGAAGTTCGAGTGCTAAGCCAAAGAACGCACGGCTCAACGGAAGAGATCCGTGTGATGATCGATACCCTACAGAAGAATACTGAACATGCGGTGGATAGCATGACCACCAGCACTCAACTGGCAGAAAACAGTGTTGGCTTCGCAGAACAAGCACACGACAGCCTGTCTAAAATCACCCAAGCCATAAGTGAAATCAACGATATGGCACTACAGATAGCCAGCGCAGCCGAAGAGCAACGAGCAGTAAGCGAAGACATCAGCCGTAATACACAAGGGATCAAAGATGCCTCTGACGACCTAGCCCAACAAGCTGAAAGCAGCCGTAATAGCTCAAATGAAATGAGTAACGCTGCTGAGTCGATGCGTCGAGATGTCGAGCGCTTTAAGGTATAAAGCCTCGCTATTTAGACAAGCGAAACGGATAACTGGAGTAAACCTATCACTGGGGAGCAAAGCCGTGCATTTATTAAGAATCGCTTTGTTCTCAGTTCGGTTTGATGCATATTGATGAGCTAATTTATCCCAGACACAAGGACTGTTAATCGATGGGGTTCGAATGGTTGGCTCTCGCTGCTGCTTTTCTTTGGGCTATCGCAAGCCTAATGTCCGTAAAGCCTGCTCAACACCTAGGTTCTTTTGCCTATAGCCGCTGGCGTATGGGCTGCACTGCGGTCATCTTATCAAGCATGGCTTGGTTTACGGGTGGCTGGTCAACTGTCGAAACAGACTTAGTCACACCGATGATGCTATCAGGGCTGATTGGCATCTTCATTGGTGATACCGCCCTATTTGCCTGTTTGAACCGAATGGGCCCGCGCCAAGCTGGCTTACTGTTCTCTTGTCACGCTGTGTTCTCTGCGATTCTCGGTTACTTCCTGTTTAGTGAGAGCATGACCTCTGGCGAGCTTATTGGCTCGGCCTTGGTATTCAGTGGCGTATTAACCGCGATATTCTTTGGTCGTCGAGGCCAAGCTAATAACCAACTTGAAACCATCAAGGGCACCGTATGGATTGGTGTCGCTCTCGGAATCACGGCGGCTATCTGCCAAGCATTGGGGGGGATCATCGCAAAGCCAGTGATGCAAACTAGCATCGACCCGGTAGCTGCCTCTGCGATTCGAATGATCACCGCCTTTGTCGCCCACTCCGCATTTCGTTTAACGGGTGCTAAACTTTCACGCGCAATCAACCCAATGAATGGTCAGATATTCGCGATTACCGCAGTGAACGGCTTTCTTGCTATGGCGGTGGGAATGACGCTGATCTTATATGCACTGCAAGAAGGAAATGTCGGCATGGTTGCTCTACTCTCTTCAACCACACCTATCATGTTGCTGCCCATTCTATGGCTATACACCAAGCAGAGACCAAACGCCTACGCTTGGATTGGTGCCATTGTTGCCGTAGTGGGTACTGGTATTCTTGTCAGCTAATCGAGCAGCTAGCTAACTGCTGCCAACTAAAGTTAAGAACGTGGGAATGGGAAAGCGGTCACATCATCAATATGGTCGTAACCCAAAGCCAGCATGATTAACCTATCGATACCCAGTGCAACACCCGCACAGTCTGGTAGGCCTGCTTTTAGCGCCTCAATTAGATGATGGTCAATCGGCTGAGGCGACAAGCCCATCTCGATACGCTTGGCATTATCATCTTCAAAGCGTTTAAGCTGCTCTTGTGGCTTATCTAACTCATGAAAGCCGTTTGCCAGCTCGATACCTTTGAAGTACACCTCAAAACGGTCAGCCACTCGCGAATCATTCGGGTTAATCTTGGCTAATGCCGCCTGTGAAGCTGGGAAGTCATAAACAAATGCGGGCACTGTCTGGCCAATCTTTTCTTCGACACCCACGCTAAATAGCAGTTGCAGCAAGGTATCGCGGTCTTCTTCAGGGTCGGCAATATCACTTAACCCAAGCTTGGCTGCCGCTTGTTTTAGAGTATCCATCGAATCTTCAAGAGGACACACACCTAGCACGTCTATGAAGGCTTGTTGGTAAGTCATACGCTCAGCTTCGCCCGACTTTAAGATTTGCTGTAGTAGCAAGTCCATTTCATCCATCAGGTCATGATGATCAAAACCGACACGATACCACTCCAGCATAGTGAATTCAGGGTTGTGGTAACGGCCGTTCTCTTCGTTACGAAACGACTTACAAATTTGGTAAATACAGCCACTACCTGCTGCCAACAAGCGCTTCATATGAAATTCAGGGCTTGTCATAAAAAACAGAGGCTGGCCTTGCGCGTAACCTGGGCCAACGAATTCAGTTTTGAAGGTATGCAGATGCACATCGGTCACCGTGGCGTGACTCATGGCTGGCGTATCGACCTCCATCACGTCTCGCTCTGCAAAAAACTGGCGGATTTGACTAAGGATATCAGCACGTTGCTTTAACTGCTTAATTGTTGCGGCAGGTTGCCATGTAGAGTGCATTACTAAGTTCCATATCACTGAATTCTAGGCGACGAAAATTATCACTTTTCGCTGCTTTTGTAAGCTTCTATCTTTGCTTTTATTAAACCGTCGTGCTGTTTAGATGAAGCCATAAAATCACGTTCTACAATACAATTATTAATATTCAACCCCACCCAACATTGATAACAAAAATCATACTCAACAAGCCGTTAACACAAGCCCTGTGGACGAATCGTTATCAATAATTGATTGCCGTGATTGCAGTCACATAACCTATAAATTCTATGCCTCCATATGCATTACCGAAGCAAAAACCTAAATACATCAATTTTTCAAACCCCCTCCTCTCTTACACTGAACCTACCACTTAAGGCTTAGGGGGGATGATCGGTTGATGCCGTTTACTGCTCTCTAAATAGGCTTTTTATAATAACAAGCGGAATACTCCGCATCACACTGGAGAATAACTGTGAAGACAATTACCACAGATATCGCAGTCATCGGCGCAGGCGGCGCTGGTCTTCGTACAGCTATTGCAGCAGCTGAAGCTAATCCTGATTTGGAAGTAGCACTGATTTCTAAAGTTTACCCAATGCGTTCGCACACGGTAGCAGCAGAAGGCGGTTCAGCAGCGGTAATTAAAGACGAAGATAGCCTAGATAACCACTTCAACGATACTGTTGGCGGTGGCGACTGGCTATGTGAACAGGATGTTGTTGAATACTTTGTTGAAAACGCGACTCGCGAAATGATCCAAATGGAACAATGGGGCTGCCCATGGAGTCGTAAAGAAAACGGTGAAGTAAACGTACGCCGATTCGGCGGTATGAAGGTAGAAAGAACGTGGTTCGCAGCCGATAAAACTGGCTTCCACATGCTTCATACTCTGTTCCAGACTTCGATGAAGTACGACCAAATCAAACGATTTGACGAGTACTTTGTGGTGGATTTAATCGTTGAAGAAGGCGAAGTACAAGGCCTTATCGCGATTCATATGTCTGAAGGTGAGCTTGTTACCATCAAAGCAAAATCGGTTGTTCTAGCAACCGGTGGCGCAGGTCGTGTTTATCACTGTAACACTAATGGCGGCATCGTAACCGGCGACGGTATGGCAATGGCTTATCGCCACGGTGTGCCACTACGTGACATGGAGTTCGTTCAATACCACCCAACAGGCCTACCGGGTACTGGCATCTTGATGACCGAAGGTTGTCGTGGTGAAGGCGGTATCATCGTTAATAAGAACGGCTACCGTTACCTACAAGATTACGGCATGGGCCCTGAAACTCCAGTGGGCGAGCCGAAAAACAAATACATGGAACTGGGTCCTCGCGACAAAGTTTCTCAAGCATTCTGGCACGAGCAGCAAAAAGGCAACACCATCAAGCACCCTCTTGGTGATGTAGTACACCTTGACCTTCGCCACCTTGGTGAAGAGTACCTGCAAGAGCGTCTACCGTTCATCTGTGAGCTGGCGAAAGCTTACGTGAACGTCGACCCTGCAAAAGAGCCAATCCCAATTCGTCCGACTGTTCACTACACCATGGGTGGTATTGAAACTAACGGTACTTGTGAAACTCGCATCAAAGGCCTATTCGCTGTTGGTGAATGTGCTTCTGTTGGCCTACACGGTGCAAACCGCCTAGGCTCAAACTCTCTGGCTGAGTTCGTAGTATTTGGCCGCGTTGCTGGTGAGCATGCAGTGAAACGCGCAGCAGAGTTCAAAGGCTGGAATGAAGAGTCTATCGCTAAGCAAGTGAAAGCGGTTGAAGATCGCATCGCTGCGCTAATGAACCAAGAAGGCGACGAGAACTGGGCTGATATCCGTACTGAAATGGGTCACACCATGGAAGCGGGCTGTGGTATCTACCGTCAAGAAGACTTGATGCAAGAGACCATCAACAAGATCACTGAACTGAAAGCGCGCTATAAGAAGATCAGCATTAAAGACAAAGGCAAGGTGTTCAACACTGACCTACTTTACGCTATCGAAGTGGGCTACGGCCTAGAAGTCGCAGAAGCAATGGTTCACTCAGCGATCCTTCGTAAAGAGTCTCGCGGTGCACACCAACGTCTAGACGACAACTGCACAGAACGTGATGACGTGAACTTCCTGAAACACTCTCTATCGTTCTACAACGAAGATGCAGCACCAACTATTGACTACAGCGGTGTGAAGATTACTAAATCTCAACCTAAAGCTCGTCTATACGGTGAAGCAGCAGAGAAAGCCGCTGCCGCTGAAAAAGCTGCAGAAGCGAATGCTAAGAAAGATGAGAAGAGCGAAGAGGAGCAAGCATAATGTCAGCGAACCGTATCCAAAAAGTAGACATTCTGCGCTACGACCCAGAGAAAGATGCAGAACCTTACATGCAGACTTTCGAAGTACCTTTCGATGAAACCATGTCGGTACTTGATGCGATTGGTTACATCAAAGATCACCAAGACAAAGACCTTTCATACCGTTGGTCTTGTCGTATGGCGATCTGTGGCTCTTGCGGCATCATGGTTGATGGTGTGCCTAAGCTAGCGTGTAAGAGCTTCTTACGTGACTACCCGAACGGCCTAACTATCGAGCCGCTTGCTAACTTCCCAATCGAGAAAGATTTGATTGTCGACATGACGCCGTTCATCGAGCGCCTAGAAGCGATCAAGCCTTACATCATTGGCAACGACCGTAAACCTGAAGACGGCACTAACCTACAAACACCTGAGCAAATGGCGAAGTACAAACAGTTCGCTGGCTGCATCAACTGTGGTCTTTGCTATGCGGCGTGTCCTCAATTTGGTCTGAACCCTGAGTTCATCGGCCCTGCAGCATTGACTCTTGCTCACCGTTACAACTTAGATAGCCGTGACAACGGTAAAGATGAGCGTATGAAGCTTATCAATGGTGAAAATGGCGCTTGGGGCTGTACGTTTGTTGGTTACTGTTCTGAAGTATGTCCGAAGAAAGTAGACCCAGCAGCGGCGGTTAACCAAGGTAAAGTTGAGTCTTCAATGGACTTCGTTATCTCGATGTTCAAACCTGACGGTACATCAGTTAGCAAGAACCAAGTAAAAACAACAGAGGAGGCATAAGATGAGCAATCGTAAGCCTTATGTTCGTGAGATGAAGAGAACGTGGTGGAGCAACCATCCGTTCTACCGCTTCTACATGCTACGTGAAGCAACTGTACTGCCTTTGATTCTGTTCACGGTATTCCTAACCTTTGGTTTGGGTGCGCTAGTGAAAGGCCCTGAAGCGTGGGCTGGTTGGTTGAGCTTTATGGCGAACCCTATCATTGTCGGTATTAATATCGTGGCTCTGCTAGGCAGCTTAATGCACGCTCAAACCTTCTTCAGCATGATGCCTCAAGTAATGCCAATCCGCCTAAAAGGTAAATTGGTAGATAAAAGAATCATCGTACTGACTCAGTGGGCAGCGGTGGCTTTTATTTCTTTAATCGTTCTTGTTGTGGTGTAAGGAGCTTTCGTTATGAACACAAACTACAAAGTTAAGCCTGTTAACCACAACCCTCAACGCTCTGATGAGCCAATCTGGTGGGGTCTATTCGGCGCTGGCGGTACTTGGTTTGCGATGATCACACCAATCACGATTCTAGTGTTAGGTATCTTAGTGCCAATGGGCATCATCGATGCAGAAGCAATGAGCTACGAGCGTGTGTCAGAGTTCGCCACTAGCATTATCGGTGCACTATTCATCATCGGTACTCTAGCACTGCCAATGTGGCACGCAATGCACCGCCTTCACCACGGCATGCACGACCTGAAATTCCACGTCGGCGTTGCAGGTAAAGTAGGCTGCTACTTCTTTGCAGGCCTAATTAGCGCATTGTCTGTTATTTTCATCTTTATGATTTAAGAGCAGATTCGAGATTCGGTTAACCGAGTATCGAAGAGCTTAAAAGCAGATGCGGGATTCGAGTAATCGAGATTCGAAGAGCTTAAGAGCGAAAAGACTAAAAGCAGAGCAGGATTATCTTGTTCTGCTTTTTTGTTGCTTGTCGAATATCACACACCTAGCTCACTAGCTCTTGCTCTTCCTGCTTTTCGTATCCCGTATTTCGCTTACTCTCATCTGCCCTTCCAGCTCTTCGTATCCCGTATTTCGCTTACTCTCATCTGCCCTTCCAGCTCTTCGTATCTCGCATCCCGCTTACTCTAATCTGCTCTTCCCGCTCTTCGTATCCCGCATCTCGTTTACGCGCATCTGCCCTTACATAGGCTTACGCTGACTTACATTCCTTCATTTCACTAAATGATACCGTTGCGACAAATAATAAAAACAAATCACTCAACACCCATTCAATTAAATTAGTGAATATTATGAAACCAATATTTTTAGCATTACTTACCCTAGCCGTGGCGGGTTGTAATGGTTCATCTAGCGGCAACTCTTCGACTTCTACATCAACAGCGAAACCAAAGTCACTAGTCACCGTTTATTCATCTGTAGATAACTGCTCAACAGCAGCAGACGTGCCAAACTGTAGCTTCGAGAAAGGTATTTACGTATTAAAAGCGAATTCAACCGTAACGGATGAACAGCACCAGCGTGTAATAAGCCAAGTAAAGAACTTCACGACATGGGCAAGTGAAGACGTTCAAAAGCAGTTGAACAAGAAAAGCCTAATCATTGGGGTCATGGAGACAGAACCTGATGGCTCTACAGCCGCCGACCAATTTGTTATTGCACTTAGCCAAGCGAAGCAAATCGTAGATGGTGTTGAGTTGGTGTATACCGCTCTTGGCGGAAAAGATGAGACCAAAAAGTCAACGACATATCAAAAGCTGATGCAGCTTTTCGATTACTACGTTGATGATAACCAAAACAACCTGTTAGGTTCGGACTTGAGTGACGCATACGACACATTTAGAGTGGTGCTTGCCGTTCAAGATGGCCTGGCATCTGTCGCTGGTATGGAGTCGCTCCATTTCAACGAATGTAACTACGGAAACGGCCAGCTGACAGCTCAGCGAGCATTGGGGACACCAACCCCGTGTACTGAGGGTGGTAAAACAACCGATGATGACGGAAATGACATTTCCAATGGTAAGATTGACCCTATACATGAAGATACCAATGCAAACCTGAACCCAGGCTCACTGCTTGGTTTAATTTACGAATACAAAGTATCTCCAAAGCTGAGTGAAGGTGGCGGTGAACTGATCGGTTCAAGAGGTACTAAGTTCAAAATCGCTGGAGAGGTCGGTTCTGGTAATTTAGATAGTGATCCAGCCTCTGTATTTGTCTCTTGGGCTAACCCTGCATTTATGCCGTTAAACAACTACCTAGAGACACACTTCTTTGCCAATAAGTAACTGACTAATAAAAAAGCAAAGATAAAAACAACAAAGCTGGCATCTTGCCAGCTTTGTTGTGAGCTACGGGTTGTATCTCATCGAGATATGCTCATCAAAGAAAGGTAGCGATGTCATCCAGTGCATAGTGCTTCCTTGCGCTTACTGGTGTTTGATTCACTATAGTCACAAATTTTCGACTCGCCTGTTCATCTTTGTCAAAGCAACGTGATAGTGAGATGCAGTTCAACTATTCACCAACCGTTCTTTGCCTCACATCAATTGGTTTTAAAAAGTCGCTTGAGAATGCATTTGAGGCTCATCATTAGCGCAAATAAAGAAAGTGAATAGCACGATCTCTATCACTAATAAGAGCCCCTCGATTTTGATTTTTGCGATTACCATAATCGCAACCCATTGTTTAAATTGAAGTCATTGATAAAACCATTAGCATTTGCCCCTTTCTTATACAAACGGTTACCTATCCATGCACCAATCAGATACAGCTTTAAACAGTCAAAGCGGGCGTTGGACACAGCACGATACTCAATGGGTATTGAGTTTATTTGGTACAGCTGTCGGCGCTGGTATTCTCTTCTTACCGATCAACCTAGGCCTCAGTGGTTTCGTTTCATTGCTCATCATGGCAACCTTAGCGTTCCCTATGACTTTCTTAGCGCACCGTGGCTTTACTCGGTTCGTTCTATCTTCCAGCCAAAAAGACGCAGACTTTACCGATGTAGTTGCTGAGCACTTTGGAGCCACTGCGGGACAAATCATTTCACTGCTGTACTTTTTGTCTATCTTCCCAATTTTATTAATTTATGGTGTCGGGCTAACGAATACCGTCGATAGCTTTATGGTTAACCAAGCTGGGCTAGAGTCACTGCCGCGACCTTTGCTGTCGGGGGCCTTAGTGACAGGGTTAATCGCAGTGATGATCGCTGGCGAGAAAATCATACTTCGTACACTCTCGTTGATGGTTTATCCCCTAGTCGCGATTCTGCTATTTTTGTCTGTCTACTTGATTCCAAGCTGGCAGGTTCCTGAGCTGACAATGCCTTCATTATCTTCTTTGGGCAGCACGCTATGGCTATCGACACCAGTAGTGATCTTCTCATTCAGTCATTTAGCAGCGCTCTCCTCATTTGCTCACGCTCAACGCAGCCATTACGATGACAGCGCTAGAGGGAAGTCAGAGCACATCTTACGACGTACCAGCATCATGCTGATCATGTTTGTGATGCTGTTTGTATTTTCTTGTGTTTTGACACTGTCTCCTGAACAGCTAGCACAAGCGAAGGAACAAAACGTGTCGATTTTGTCTTATCTGGCCAATGTTAAAGACAATCCGTTCATTGCGACGCTTGGCCCAATTGTGGCGTTCCTAGCGATAACATCATCGTTTATTGGCCACTTCTTAGGTGCGAGAGAAAGCATGGTCGGGATGCTAACCAAAAGTACTTCCCTATCAACATCTTTGGCTCATAAAGTGACAATAATCTCGCTGTTTGCATCGATTTGGGTAGTAGCGATTATCAACCCAAGCATTTTAGGAATGATGGAAGCCTTGTCAGGCCCGGTGATCGCGATGATTTTGTTCGTCATGCCTATGGTGGCCGTGTTTAAGGTGGAGGCGTTACGCCGCTATCGCAGTGATCTGTCGTGCGTATTCGTCTTGTTGGTGGGTGTCATCGCTGTAAGCGCGTTGGTGTTTAGCTTGCTTAAGCCATAGCGGGTTAGGGACAAAAAGCAGATTCGGGATTCGAGTAAACGAGTATCGAAGAGCTTAAGAGCTGATACGGGATTCGGGTAAACGAGTATCGAAGCGCTTAAGAGCAGATACGGGATTCGGGTAAACGAGTATCGAAGTGCTTAAGAGCTGATACGGGATTCGGGTAAACGAGTATCGAAGTGCTTAAGAGCTGATACGGGATTCGGGTAAACCAGTATCGAAGAGCTTAAGAGCGAAAAGAATCAAAGCAGAACAATACTATTTTGTTCTGCTTTTTTTATTTTTCGTATCTCGTTTACACGCATCTGCCCTTCAAGCTCTTCGCATCCCGAATCCCGTTTACTCGCATCTGCTTTTTTTAATACAAAAAAAGGCCGCACAAGCGACCTTTTTCATTTAACTGAACCACCTTAAATCAAGGTGAGTACAATCAAGTTACTTCACACGACCAACGTATTCGCCAGTACGAGTATCTACTCTTACAACTTCACCGATAGCGATGAATAGAGGTACGCGAACTACCGCGCCAGTTGCTAGAGTTGCAGGCTTACCACCAGTACCCTGTGTGTCGCCTTTTAGGCCAGGATCTGTATCAGTTACTTCGATCTCAACAAAGTTTGGTGGAGTTACTGTGATAGGGTTATCATTCCACAACGTTAGAGTACATACGTCGTTTTCAACTAGCCATTTAGCTGTGTCGCCCACTGCTTTTACTTCAGCAGCGATTTGCTCGAATGTTTCGTTGTTCATGAAGTGGTAGAATTCGCCATCGCTGTATAGGTAGCCTAGTTCAACGTCTACAACGTCAGCTAGTTCTACTGTATCGCCTGACTTAAATGTTTTCTCTAACACTTTGCCTGACAGCAGTTTACGAAGTTTTACACGGTTAAACGCTTGGCCTTTACCCGGCTTAACGTATTCATTTTCGATAATTGAGCAAGGCTCGTTATCCATCATGAATTTTAAACCGCCTTTGAATTCATTGGTGCTTACTGACGCCATGATTTCCTCTTACACATCTTTGAGTTGATTTCAATGCCGCATATCATAACCCGAAAAGTCGAATCTGTTGAGCAAAACTGGCTCAAACAACTATCGAATGCGATCTCAGACCCGACAAAACTCCTTGAAGCATTGGAAATAGACCCAACACCGTGGCAAGCAGGCTTTGCTGCACGTGAGTTATTTGCGCTTCGGGTTCCTCTTAGCTTTGTCGAACGAATGGAAAAAGGCAACCCACACGACCCTTTGCTGCGACAGATTTTACCGCTAAGCGAAGAGTTTGAGGTTCATCAGGGTTACTCTGCAGATCCATTAGAGGAGCAAGACAACGCGATCCCGGGGTTATTACATAAATACAAGAACCGCGCATTGATGATTGTGAAAGGCGGTTGTGCGATCAACTGCCGTTACTGCTTTCGCCGCCACTTCCCTTATCAAGACAATAAGGGCTCAAAGTCGGTGTGGCAAACCAGCCTCGACTATGTAACTCAACACCCTGAGATTAATGAAGTTATCTTATCAGGTGGCGATCCACTGATGGCCAAAGACAGCGAAATCGAATGGCTGATTCACGCTATCGAACAAATCCCCCATGTGAAAACCGTTCGTATTCATAGCCGTTTACCAGTGGTGATCCCAGCACGTATTACTGACGAACTTTGCCAAGTGTTATCTAAGACTCACCTAAATATAGTGATGGTGAGCCATATTAATCACGCCAATGAAATCAATGCAGAGCTCAAACAAGCGTTCCTTAAATTAAAGCTTAGTGGCGCGACTCTGCTTAATCAGGGCGTGATGCTAAAAGGCGTGAACGACAGCGTTAACTCATTGAAAGAATTGAGTGAAAAGCTATTCGATACCGGTATTTTACCGTATTATATGCACGTGCTTGATAAGGTCCAGGGCGCCGCTCACTTCTACATCTCAGACGAAGAGGCGAAGCATTACTTCAAGGGATTAATCTCTGAGGTTTCTGGCTACCTAGTACCCAAGTTAACCCGCGAGATCGGTGGCCGAAGCAGTAAAACACCTCTCGACCTACACATTGAATAGAGAAGTCGTATCGATGAAACACAATGCTTCAGTTATGCCACCAGCTTTAGCTAACCACGCAAAAGGCTTTACTATCATTGAACTGGTTGTGGTGATCGTGATTCTGGGCATTATTTCTGTAACGGCGGCTTCCAAGTTTCTCAACCTTCAAACCGATGCACGTATCTCGACATTAAACGGCCTTAAAGGTGGCATGGAGAGCGCAAGTGCTATGCTTTATGGTAAGACATCAGCATTAGGATTAGATAAGGCAGTCAGCGCGTCGATTAATGTTGAAGGCGACGATATTTTAGTAGCGTATGGCTATCCTGCAGCAATGAATGATCAAACTTGGTCACTGCTTATCGAATCCACATTTTTAGATGCAGTTTGGGACACTGGTAGGGCTGACTGGTTCTTTACCAATACAGATGCGGATGATGGCATCATTTTGTACGCACCTTCTAGCCGAAAAAAACAATCTGATAACTGCTACCTTGAGTATCAAGAGGCGACTGAGACTACGACACCTGTCTTCACATTAACTACAACAGGCTGTTAGATTTTATTAGCAACATCAATCGTTAAGACAAAAAGTTTTTGTTCGATCGTCCGGTCTATTATTAGCATACTCGGCTCTATTCTAAATTTTTAGGAGGGGTGATATGTCACAATTTATAGAACAAACTTTAAACCTTGCCCCCTTTAGCTGGGCAGGACTAGCAGTGTGTATGCTGTGTGGTTCGTTAATCGGTATCGAGCGACAAACACGCGGTAAACCAGTAGGTATCAGAACCTCGATTCTGATCATCAGCGGTACCTATTTCTTCCTTACCATGGCGATTAGCCTGTCCCCAAACACACTCGACCAGGCTCGTGTACTTGGTCAGATCATTACTGGTGTTGGTTTCCTGGGTGCGGGTGTGATGATGACACTCGATGGCAAAATTCATGGTGTAACTTCAGCTGCCATTATTTGGGTATTGGCGGCACTTGGGATGATGATAGCGCTTGGTCACCTTTCACAATCGGTTATTATCACGCTATTAGCGTTGGCAATCTTGCTTGGTGTAGATAAAGTGGAAAACAGCTTCCAAAGCCTACGTCGTGGTGTTCACCAAAAGTGGATGAGAAAAGGCCGCGTGAAGAAATAATACCGTCCTTCAAAGCCTTCTCCTCAAGACCTAAATGCACGACCACTGATACAAAAAAGCCTAGTCAATCGACTAGGCTTTTCGTTATTTGGTGGGGTGCTAATACACCTCAATACACACTCGGTTCTTACCCGCGGCTTTGGCCTTGTAGAGCTGCTCATCAGAAGATCGGATACTCTGGTTTTCCCACAAGTGCCCTACGCTGTCGAACTTATACAGAGAATAAAGGGTAGCTCCACCAGACACCGAAATATTAACCTTATCCCCAGCTGGTGTTCGATAGCACTGCAAGCTGATATCATTCTGAATTCGCTCAAAGATCGATGAAAGCAGCTCAGAAGACTCGCCTGTAATCGCGACCACAAACTCTTCACCGCCAAATCTAGCGACGATATCTTGCTGACGAACGCTGTTTGTCATCAGTTGAGCCACATGACAAATCACCTCATCCCCTACCTTATGACCATAGTGATCATTAACCACTTTAAAGTCATCGATATCAAACACGCCAACGCCAATAATAGGTTCTTCATCTTGCGCTAACAGTCGCGCTTCAAAGCCACGTCGATTCAATAAACCGGTTAATGGGTCTTGCATCGCTAAGTCATTCAAACGGTTATGTTCTTGCTTGGTATAGAAACGCCATAGCCATAATGCTGAGACAATATATAACGCCAACAGTATCGATAACTGAGCGCGCTCCATCTCTAACACATGTAAGAAGTGTTCACTCTTGTCCTCTTCGATGGTCAGATAGAGTTGAGTATTAATACCATCTACATATAACGGTCGAGAGTGAGTAAAGTCCATCAGACCATACTTATTTAGCCCTCTAACGCTGGTTATCTCATAACCGTGTTTAGGGTTTGATACCAGATTAGAAACGTAGCCATCAACACCTAATATCCCTTTGAACTCACCGTCAACGTAGATTCCCTTGGTCAAGGTCACCACCTTCTCACCTGTTAGGTAATCATCGTACTGTCCGGTATAAACAACCTGATGCTTGTCCTGTGACAAACCAAAGCGAACCGTATTAATCCAATATGGCCGGCTATTTACGACAGAATCGAACGCATCGCCTTTCATATATTGGGCAATATCAGAGGGGGAAGAAATAACAAACTTCTCTTTCGAGATAAAATAAATCGCTGAAATGGTATCAATGGTATTAGCGAAATAAGCCATGGTAGGTGCTATAAACAAACGCTTACCCGCCTCCGAATATAGCCCGGAGTTAGGGTCACACATCTCAGTTGGACCTGAAAACATGAAATCAAAGCGAGGGGCTTGCGGGTCCTCACTAATGAAATAACACGTCTCGTCTTCTACCTTTTTGTCGTGCGAAAAAGCATAGGTGTCACCATGCAACGGATAGAGCGCCGTGATGTTGTATTCAAGCGCATTAATGATCTGTGTGAGCTCCGCTAAAGAGCGTGTTACGCCTTGGTTTTCATTTCCATACTGTTTACCTGATTCTTCCGCTGAATCAACGAGCAATAAGCTCAAAACTACTAAAAAACTGGCGGTCAGGCCTAAGAAAGCCTTCTTAAAATCGATAGTATGGGGATTAATCAAAGCATATAAATCATCGTTGAAAATTTAGAGAACATTGTACCAATAAATACAATCACTGCAACAGCAAATATAAAACAATATGCTTATCTTATTTAGGAAGGGGCATTTGGAAATCTATAAGAAATTGCTGAGTTGCAATAACGCCTAAGTCAGATTCACTTAGGCGTTATGAATCACAATAGTAACACTAAGCCTTACTTAGCAAAGTTTACAATCGGGAAGCATGGGAAGAAACCGTTATCTGCACAGTTGATCAGACCAACCTGTACGCCTTCGATTTTGTTGGTTTTGTTGAAGATACCAACTTGTACCGTCGACACCTCTGAAAGGTTCGCCGCACCAACATCAACCATAGTGTCGCCTTCAGAGTAGTTTACGAAACTTACGTTAGCGCCTTTTACATCGTTAGTGATGTTCACAGCACCTAGGTTAAGACCCGTTGTTTTACC
The DNA here is from genome assembly GCF_013114585.1 of Vibrio sp. 99K-1. NCBI lineage: Bacteria > Pseudomonadati > Pseudomonadota > Gammaproteobacteria > Vibrionales > Vibrionaceae > Vibrio > Vibrio sp. 99K-1. Next base: position 19,726 of record NZ_VTXF01000038.1, on the reverse strand, counting down.
CGTATTCCAGTTAAAGAAGCCCAGTGATGCACCTGTCATCTCTTGGTTCACTTTAGATGCGCCAAAAATACCAAGGTTCACACCCGTTGTTGTTTGAGTCTCAGACATACCCACAACCGCAAGGTCGACACCTTTAAGGTCGTTTACTTGGCCATGAAGCAGAGCCAAGCGCACACCACCAACTGCATCTGAATCAGGTGCGTTGAAGCCATTGATCGTTGAAAACATAACAGGCGAAGAAGCGAATGCCGCCGGTGCCATTACCGCTGCCGACACAGCAAGTACTGAAAGTAGTTTTTTCATTGGGGAGTCTCCACTGACTTATTGTTAACTTGATTTATACATTATCAATCAAGCGTTTATTGTCCTTTATTCAACAGCTATCCATGTTATATCAATGTCATAACTGCACTGTTGAATATAAGACGGTAAATCAGAAAGAGCAATGGTTAAGAGCAGATGCGGGATGCGAGTAAACGAGATACGAAAAAATAAAAGCGGATGAGGGATTCGAGTAACGAGATGCGGAAAAATAAAAGCGGATGAGGGATTCGAGTAGCGAGATGAGAAAAGAATAAAAGCGGGTGAAGAAAATAAGATGAGAGATTCGAGTGAACGAGATACGAAAGGCAAAGGGCGGAGGTGAAAGACCAAAACATAACAGCGAGTTTATTAAGCAAGAAGAAGGGGAAGTTATTGTTCTAGTGACTTGATTAAAGCGCCTAACATGCGAGATATATGAAGTGCCTCCGATTGCCACCTAACAGCAACATCTTTAGCTACAAAACCAACTTCAGAACCGATATCGGCTTGAGTAGCAAACTCACCAATGGATCCTTTGGCGATTGCAAAGAAATGCTTACGCTCTTTAAGAGACCTTCGCTCACACCCTTCAGCTATATTACTTGGGACGGACAACGCACTACGAGTAATCTGATCTTTAAAACCATAGTCACGACAAGTCGCCATTTCCCTATAAACAGAAATCGACAGCAGACGACTACGCTGCCAAACATCTAGTTTTCTATAAAGCACAATTTCCACCTAAAGACCGAAAACCTAATCATCTCAAAAGTACCCCATTGAAAAGCCCCAAAAAAGAACCAAAGTTCGAGACTTCTGTTCAGTGGTGTCTGTAATTTCGAACTTGCTCTCAATCTTTTCGAATCTCGTTTACCCGAATCCCGTATCTGCCTTTCAAGCTCTTCGCATCCCGTTAACCCGAATCCCGCATCTGCCCTTCAAGCTCTTCTCATCTCGTCTACTCGCATCCCGTATCTGCTTTTTCAGCTCTTCGTATCCCGCTTACTCGCATCCCGCATCTGCTCTTTAGACATAAAAAACGGAGACCGAAGTCTCCGTTTTTAATTTCACTACGAATAGCAAAGGGGGATTACATCATACCGCCCATGCCACCCATACCGCCCATGCCACCCATATCAGGCATTGCAGGAGCTGCTTCTTGAGGCTTGTCTGTCACCATTGCTTCTGTTGTGATCATAAGACCAGCAACAGATGCCGCGAATTGTAGTGCAGAACGCGTCACCTTAGTTGGATCTAGGATACCCATAGCAATCATGTCGCCGTATTCGCCCGTTGCAGCGTTGTAACCGTAGTTACCTTCGCCAGCACGAACGTTGTTAGCAACAACAGACTCTTCATCGCCTGCGTTCTTAGTGATTTGACGGATAGGCGCTTCCATTGCACGTAGTGCAACGCGGATACCGACGTTTTGCTCTTCGTTGTCACCTTCAAGGTTAGCAACTTTAGACGCAGCACGGATAAGTGCAACACCACCACCAGCAACCACACCTTCTTCAACTGCAGCGCGAGTCGCGTGAAGTGCGTCTTCTACGCGGTCTTTCTTCTCTTTCATCTCAACTTCAGTCGCAGCACCAACTTTGATTACTGCAACACCGCCAGCTAGCTTAGCCACGCGCTCTTGAAGTTTCTCTTTGTCGTAGTCAGACGTTGCATCTTCGATTTGTTGACGGATTTGAGAAACGCGACCTTGGATCATCGCTTCTTCACCCGCGCCATCGATGATGGTTGAGTTTTCTTTAGTGATCGTTACTCGCTTAGCTTGACCTAGGTCTTCTAGCGTTACTTTCTCTAGGTCTAGACCGATCTCTTCAGAGATAACCGTACCGCCAGTTAGGATAGCGATGTCTTGTAGCATTGCTTTACGACGGTCACCGAAACCAGGTGCTTTAACAGCCGCAACTTTCACGATGCCGCGCATGTTGTTTACAACTAGAGTTGCAAGCGCTTCGCCTTCTACATCTTCAGCGATGATTAGAAGTGGACGAGATGCCTTAGCTACTGCTTCTAGAGTCGGAAGAAGTTCACGGATGTTTGAAACTTTCTTGTCGATAAGAAGGATGAATGGGCTTTCTAGATCAACAGAACCTGCTTCTTGGTTGTTGATGAAGTAAGGAGATAGGTAACCGCGATCGAACTGCATACCTTCAACTACGTCTAGCTCGTCTTGTAGAGCCTGACCTTCTTCAACTGTGATAACGCCATCACGACCTACTTTTTCCATCGCTTCAGCAATGATGTTACCTACTGTCGCATCAGAGTTTGCAGAGATAGTACCTACTTGCGCGATAGCTTTAGTATCTGCACATGGAACAGAAAGGCCTTTTAGCTCTTCAACAGCAGCCGTTACTGCTTTGTCGATACCACGCTTAAGGTCCATTGGGTTCATGCCAGCTGCAACCGCTTTTAGGCCTTCAGTGATGATAGCTTGAGCTAGAACTGTAGCTGTAGTTGTACCGTCGCCCGCAGCGTCGTTCGCTTGCGAAGCCACTTCTTTAACCATTTGTGCGCCCATGTTTTGGAACTTGTCTTCAAGCTCGATTTCACGTGCAACAGAAACACCATCTTTAGTGATTGTTGGTGCGCCAAATGATTTGTCTAGAACAACATTACGGCCTTTAGGACCAAGTGTTACTTTTACTGCGTCAGCCAGAACGTTTACACCTTCTAGCATTTTAATACGTGCGTCGTTACCAAATTTAACGTCTTTAGCAGCCATCTTTATTTCCTTTAAATTCTTTATTCAGTCAGTTCAGTTTGTATAGCGCGGATTACTCAACGATCGCCATGATGTCGTTTTCAGACATGATCAGAACTTCTTTACCGTCGATTTTTTCAGACTTAGTGCCGTAGCCTTCAGCAAAGATAACAGTGTCGCCAACTTTAACGTCCAATGGTTGTACTGAACCGTTTTCTAGGATGCGGCCTTTGCCCACAGCTAGAATTACACCGCGAGTTGATTTTTCAGCGGCAGAACCAGTTAGAACGATGCCACCAGCAGATTTAGATTCAACTTCTTGGCGCTCAACGATAACTCGGTCGTGTAGAGGACGGATATTCATCGGTCGTATCTCCTGATAATTTCCATTTAATTTGATAGTTGCCACGATTGGCATGGGGTTAAAGAGTATGTTGGGGCGAAGTGAAAGATCCCAAGGGGGGAGGCGGACTTTTTGTGAGGAAACTCAAACAACAAGAAATGTAAAAAGAAAAATGGCTAGTGAGTAACACTAGCCATTTGAACTTAATCTTTTTCTCTAATCAAAAAACGTATCAGCACAATACCCAAACTAATAATACCCCCCAAAAAAGTACCTAGTATAACGATCAAAGCGCGGTTAGGCTTATCTCTCGCTATTGGCTGTTCGACATTTTCCAAAAATCGAAAAGTCTGAAATTCAACACTTCGATCTATTTCAAGGTTACTCAACATATCTAATTTGGCATTTATTTGTTGAAGGCGAGGCTCAATAACACTTAAGTTCTTTACAGACTCCAAAGCTTGAACCTTTGCAGCTAAGCCTTTTGCCCCTAAATCTATACCAAATAGCTCATTGTCATTACCAACTTGTATAGGTTTCTCGACCCCTGCGGCTTGTGCTATACCCATAGCATACTTAGCTCTCTCACTCTCAACTAATAATTGATTCCTCGCCTGACTCTCTAGAATTCGTTTTTGCTGAATCAACTCATTTCTTTTACCGTTAACAACCGCTTTTAGGTTGTTGAACGCATCGTCATACACCTTGGACTCAGTAAATGAAATATAAGCTGTTAACAAATCAAAGCTGCTTTCTTTAGTCATAGTTTGAAAACTAACCACATAAGGAGAATTTCTATTATTTATGTCAACAATGGATGTTGAAACTCTACCAAACCACTGTGAATAGAACGCCCTGGTAGCATCTTCCGAAATAGCTGTTTCATCTGAAGAAGTTATATCTCTTAAAGCTTGAAAATCAGAATTACTCTCGAAAAAAGAACGCTTGTTATTGGTTGAGTTCAGCATATTAATAAAGCTATTAAACAAAGCTTCTGCATTAACCAAGGTATCCAGCTCTCGGCTGACTAAAACGGTACCATCATCTTGGTAGATATTGAAAACAGGCTGAAACTGCTTTACCTGCTGTTGATATGCAGTAATGTCTTGAGGTTGCGCTTGCACTATTTTAGCTTTCGATGACCACCACTCTTGCACTGATAGCGCATAACCAACGCTAATAATTGCAAATAAAGCCGTAACTAACATGATTATTAGCTTACCGTTCCAAATTGCCTTAAAAAGCTCTTTAAGGTCGACTAAATCATTTGAATTATATACAGGTGTATTTTCTGGGGGCATCGATGGTAGCTCACTTTGTTGCTTCACTATAAATCTCTCAAACATCTAAATTAGTAACGGGAAAAGTGCTATCACAGCATATGCTGTAAGTCTTGTGTGATTTGTAAACTTTACGAAAGTGATCTTCAGACTGCTCAAGTTTCACTGTATTCTACTCACATTCTAATTCAATCGGCGTTTTACATGCAAGATAAGCACGGGCTTCTTACTGCCCCAATAGCAAATACTCTGCGCACTATGACCATACCGACCATTTTAGGCATGGTTGCGATCTTGATGTTTAACTTAGTCGATACCTTCTTTATCTCACTACTCGGCACACAAGCGCTTGCAGCAGTGAGCTTTACCTTTCCAGTTACCTTCGCCATCAATTGCATCACAATGGGCATAGGTGTGGGGCTGTCCACATGTATTGGGCGCTTGCTGGGTCAAGGCTGCGCACAAAATGCCGCTCGCTTTACTTGTCATGGATTATTGCTTGCCGTGCTGCTTGTTGGATTTGCATCAACACTGGGGCTTGTAACTCTAGAACCCATGTTTACCTTATTAGGGGCAGAACCAGAGTTACTGCCACTGATATCTGAATACATGACTGTCTGGTACTTAGCCATTCCGCTGCTTGTTATCCCAATGGCAGGCAATAGCGCGATACGAGCGAGTGGTGATACCAAAACCCCCGCCAAGATCATGATGTTAGCGGGCCTAATTAACGGTATCCTCGACCCCTTGCTGATCTTCGGTTACGGACCTTTCCCTGAACTCGGGATTCAAGGCGCAGCCATCGCCAGTGGTTTCAGTTGGTTTGGTGCGTTGTGTGGTTCGCTGTATGTATTAATCAAACGAGAAAAGCTACTTGCTCCACCCAAAGCTCAAGAGGTTATCCGCGACTGGAAGCAAATCCTCACGATTGGTACACCCGCTGCACTTTCAAACGCCCTAAACCCACTCGCGGGTGCCATCATTATGATGATGCTGGCTAAGCAAGGAACCGAAGCCGTTGCCGCTTATGGCGCTGCTCAGCGTATTGAGTCGATTCTGATCATAGTCTTGATGTCTCTCACTTCAGCTCTCACCCCTTTTATGGCGCAAAACTTTGGAGCAGAGAATCCACAACGTAGTTTCAAAGCTCTATTCTTGAGCATGCGTTTCGCCGTGCTATTCCAAGGTTTGATCTTTTTAATGATGGTGCCATTGAGCATCCCATTAGCTGCTCTCTTTTCTCAAGAGGAGTCGGTTCGAGGTATCTTGTGGCACTACCTGTTAGTTGTGCCATTCAGCTATGGCTTCCAAGGCATTGTGATGATGCTGATAAGTGCAATGAATGCCATGCATCAACCACTCAAAGCCTTCCAATGGAGCTTCATGCGCCTTTTCGTATTTACCCTGCCGTTTGCCTGGGTGGGCAGCCAAATTGATGGTGTCGAAGGGCTGTTTATTGGCCTAGCATTAGGAAACATAATGGGTGGCATTTCAGGGTACCTGTTTGCGCTTCGTGTTAGAGCTAGAGCAGATGCGGGATGCGAGATGCGAGATGCGAAAAGATAAAAAGCAGATTCGAGTTTCGGGTATCGAGATGCGAAAAGATTAAAAAGCAAATTCGAAAGGATTAAAAAGCAAATTCGAAAGGATTTAAGTGCGAATATCAGGCTCAAGTGACACTCGACTCTAACCACGTCATTCCCTATAGCGAGGAACGAGCGCAGTAGGGAATCTATTACCCATTGCTAATACCGCGTTGCTTGAGATTCCAGACACTTCGTCCCTCAATTCTGGAATGACGGCTTAAGGTACTGCAGTAGATTCGAGGTTCGGGTATCAACATACGAAAAGATTAAAAATAGGTTCGAGATACTGAAAGGGTTAAAAGCTTCAAGCGGATACAAAATTCGAAGTGCTTGAGAGCAGAAATAGACTAGAAGAAGGAAGATGACATGGAAGGCAGTACTTACAAAATGCTCTACGATGCGCCGATTGGCAAGATGATCATTGTTAGTGATGGCGTATCGATTATAGAAATCGACCATGTGAACCACGATGAGGCGATTGATTGCAATCCCGATGAATTATGTCTCAAAGTATTACGACAACTAGACGAATATTTTACTGGTCAACGAACTGAATTTGATTTGCCATTGAGAGCGACAAAAGGCACAGACTTTCAAAAATCAGCTTGGCAGGCTCTCGCTTCTATTCCTTATGGCGAAACTATTAGCTATGGCGAACAAGCCAAGAGAATGGGCAAACCAAAAGCCGTAAGAGCGGTAGGAGGTGCGAACGGCAAGAACCCGTTTAGTATTGTGGTTCCATGTCATCGAGTGATAGGTGCCAATGGAACATTAACTGGCTACACCGGTGGCATGAACCGCAAAGAGTGGTTGTTGGATTTTGAACAGTCAGTTCTGAAAGCGAGATGAGAGTAAACGAGCGGCGGGATACGAGACGAAAAGCAACAAGATAATACGAAAAGACACTACTCTTACGCTCATACTTAAATCCAATCCGGCATCCGACTTTATACTCTTAGTTACTCGATTACCTACATCTCGAACCTGCTCTAAAACCCTTCATAGCTTGTTTACTCGTATCTACCCTTTGTTTGACGACGTCATTCCCTACAGCGAGGCACGAGCGTGATAGGGAATCTCTTTCAGGGTATTGAATATGACACATCAACGTGACATGAGATTCCAGACATTTCTTTCCTCAATTCTGGAATGACAGACTAGAACAGATGAAAGTAACGAGATTCGGGATGCGAAAAGAAACAGGGCATTCCCTTCCTGTTTTTGGCTTTACCGCTTTTCGTCACTCGTTAACCCGAATCCCGCATCCGCTCTTAAGCTCTTCGTATCTCGCTTACTCGTATCCCATATCTACCTTTGTTTGACAACGTCATTCCCTACAGCTAGGCACGAGCGTGATAGGGAATCTCTTTCAGGGTATTGAATATGACACATCAACGTGACATGAGATTCCAGACATTTCGTCCCTCAATTCTGGAATGACATACTAGAACAGATGAAAATAACGATGCTCTTACGCTCTTCGAATCCCGTTTACTCGCATCCCGTATCTATACTCAAATTCCAGATACAAAAAAACGGCCACACTCGCGTGCAGCCGTTCTAGTATTCGATGAAAGTTAAAAGTTACTTAACTAAAACATCACCTGACATTTCAGCAGGGATCTCTGTACCAGTTAGAGATAACATTGTTGGTGCAAGGTCAGACAGCTTACCGCCTTCTTTGAACTCAACGTCTTTGTTACCTACGTAGATAAGTGGTACTGGTAGATTAGTGTGTGCAGTGTGGATGCCGCCCGTTTCTGGGTTAACCATCATTTCTGCGTTACCGTGGTCTGCTGTGATAAGCAGTTGACCGTCAGCTTCTTTGATTGCTTCAACCACTTTACCAAGACACTCGTCTAGAGACTCTACGGCTTTTACTGCTGCATCGTAAACGCCAGTGTGGCCAACCATGTCACAGTTAGGGAAGTTACAAACGATAGCGTCGTATTTGCCGCCTTTGATTGCTGCAACTAGCTTTTCAGTTAGTTCTGGTGCGCTCATTTCAGGCTGTAGGTCGTAAGTGGCTACTTTTGGAGAAGCAACAAGTTGACGCTCTTCGCCTTCGAACTCGTCTTCGATACCGCCATTGAAGAAGAAAGTCACGTGCGCGTATTTCTCTGTTTCTGAAATACGTAGCTGCGTTTTACCTTGCTTAGATAACCACTCACCGTAAGTGTTCTCTAGAGAAGCAGGTGGGAATGCACATAACAGTGGGATATCAGCAGCGTATTGAGTCAGCATCACGAAGTCGATTGCTGGGAATACATTACGCTCGAAGCCTGAAAAATCAGTAACGAATGTGCGAGTGATTTGACGAGCACGGTCTGCACGGTAGTTCATGAAGATAACTGCATCGCCATCAACGATAGCTGCAGACTCTTCACCTTCAGCTTTAATTTCAGTCGCTTTAACAAACTCATCGTTTTCATCACGAGCGTAAGCCGCCTCTAGGCCTGCAACTGCAGTGTCGAATGTGAACTCTGCTTTTGCTTCCGTTAGCAGCTCGTAGGCAGTCTGAACGCGATCCCAGTTGTTATCACGGTCCATCGCGTAGTAACGGCCAACCAAAGATGCCACACGACCTTTGCCTAGTTTAGCGAACAGATCTTGGAAGCGTTGTAGAGAGTTTTCAGCGCTACGTGGCGGCGTATCACGGCCATCTAGGAATGCGTGTAGGTAGATTTTCTCTGCGCCACGCTCTGCTGCCATTTCAACGGCTGCGTAGATGTGATCTTCATGAGAGTGAACACCACCTGGTGACATAAGACCCATGATGTGAACCGCTTTATCCGCTTTCACAGCTTTGTCGATAGCATTCACTAGCGCTTCAGTTTGACCGAATTCACCATCTGCAATTGACTTAGTGATACGAGTAAGATCTTGGTATACCACACGACCAGCACCGATGTTAGTGTGACCAACTTCAGAGTTACCCATTTGGCCATCAGGTAGGCCTACATCCATGCCAGAAGCAGAGATTAGCGTGTTAGGTTGGTTAGCAATAAGACCGTCTAATACTGGTGTCTTAGCGTTCGCGATAGCGTTGTCTTGGTTGTCTTCACGGTAACCGTAACCGTCAAGGATCACTAGAGCCATTGGCTTCTTAGCTGACATAGGACTGACCTCGTTCAATTCAAAATAAATCGGTATAAAAACAAATTAGCGTAATTTTACTACAGTTTACAGTCAAAACTGTAGTGGAAGATCAAGAAACGTCTCAGGTAGGCCGATCGGATGTGAAAAAAAATGTCATTTTGTGTTCAAGACTCCGAGGCAATGTTTTGGATTAGACGGCGCATAATAACGCAATATTCACACTAAATATAAACCTTGATGCACATTTAAAAATGTAGACTTTGTTCCAAAAAAGTGAACAAACCATACTCAACCAAGTGTACATATTGATAGTTTTAACGTAAGATGCACGCATTCAAGAACTATAAAAATTTTTTATGGCGTCATAAGTCTTTCACTTTCAAGCAACTAATCTCAACAATCTAGATCCAAAAATAGATTACTACGAGAGACTTTATTTTAACGAAAAGTGAATTTAACTAAACGTTCATAGAACAACAATTATTAATCTAACTTATAATGAAAAACTCAGTTGCTCTTAAACAAACCGCCCCAAGCGAACTTTCCGATCTTGCCATTGAAGCCGAGGCAGATCATCAGGCTCAACAAACCTCAGCATCAGACTGTAAATCGACACTTCACATATACGCACCTGAATCATGTTTAGATACCCTTCATTCTGTTTTAGCTCGCCATGACATTGAGTATGATATAAACAACTACTCAATCAGAGACTTTAAAGGTGCAACATTGTGCCACTTTCAAAGTTTGAAGCTTGATGAAGAGCACCGCACATTTTTAATTGGAGCGACGGAGCTGGGTGCTTGGGTTGAACCATTAGTCAGCTACTTTGATAGAACACTTGGCTATACTGAAACGGAACTGCTTCACAGTGGATACTTTCTACACCAAAAAGCCTTCTCAATACTTTCAAACAAAAGACATGTAAACGAAAAACGCTTTATCGATCTATTGTTCGTTTTCATGATTGGTTTGATTGCTATTCCAGTTGGCCTTTTGACGGCAGCATTAATCAAACTTGAATCACCAGGCCCTATCTTCTTTAAACAACGAAGAACTGGCCAATATAATCAAGAATTTGAAGTTATCAAGTTCCGTTCAATGCGTAACGACGCCGAAAAGAATGGCGCTCAGTGGGCAACGAAGAATGATGCTCGAGTAACCAAAGTAGGTAACTTCATTCGTAAGACACGTATTGATGAACTGCCACAGTTGATCAACGTCTATAAAGGTGAGATGTCGATGGTAGGCCCACGCCCTGAGCGTGAGGTGTTTATCGAGGAACTAGAAAAAGAGATCCCATACTATCGTTTTCGCCATGCCGTAAAACCCGGAGTAACAGGTTTAGCTCAAGTAAAGTACGCATATGGTGCTTCTGTTGAAGACGCGGTTTGGAAGCATAAGTTTGATATCTACTACATTAAGCACCAGAACTGGCGTATGGAGCTGAAGATTTTATTCCTGACTGTGAAAACTGTAATCTTTGGAATGGGTCGTTAGTAGAAAACCTGATCGTTTATCAAAAGGCATCAATATCTGTTTATTGGTGCCTTTTAATTTTTTAAGCCACGTCAAATATATGAGTGCCGAGTCCTAACAAGCCAGACTCATCAAGAGGCATTTCACCCACCTCATGTTGGAAGATTACGATATCGTTTGTGTACCAAAGACACCGCATACGCGAGCTCTAGCCCTAAAAAGTTAGCAAGCCAATCGTAGAAAGACGCATGACGCCCAACTTGAATACCTTGCAATAATTCAATGCCCCCACTCATGATCCAAAAACCAGTTAAAGTCATGAAAAAAAAGCGCTGAGGAAGCGCAATAAAAGTAGTCAGCCCCAATACACAATACGCACAAGCATGTTTGATTTTATCGATGCCCTCAAAGCTCATCACTGTTGTGGGGTTACGTGGTGTAAGCGATAAATACCAAATACCAAATACCAAATACCAAATACCAATCAATACACACAACAAAGCCAGCTTAGCAGTGATCGATACCATACGTTGATAAAGCGAGTGAGAACAGAGCAAAATGCTCGGTGTTTCATTCATTGATAAAAATACCTAATGGTTAATTAGTTCATCTATTGAACGTCATAGTCAGCCGCTATGATCTATGATTCATCGAAAAAAGGGACAGCTTTAGCCATCCCTTTCAAAACATCGATCGACGCTCACGGTAGATAAACTATTGGTACCCTTCCGGGTTGTTCGATTGCCAACGCCACGTATCTTCAACCATCGTTTTCAATGAACGCGTTGCTTTCCAACCAAGTACTTGTTCAGCATAACTTGGATCAGCCCAGCATTCCGCAATATCTCCTGCACGGCGAGGTAATACCTGATAAGGCACCGCGCGTTGTGAGGCCTGCTCAAAAGCCGTGACCATTTCAAGCACACTATTCCCTTGACCAGTGCCTAAGTTAAAGACATGCAAGCCACGCTGACTACCAACCTTATTTAATGCCGCTAAGTGGCCTTCAGCCAAATCAACCACGTGGATATAATCACGAACTCCCGTGCCATCCGATGTGGGGTAATCATTACCAAACACACCTAGCTTGTCGCGGCGGCCCACCGCTACTTGCGCGACAAATGGTAACAAGTTGTTAGGAATGCCTTGAGGGTCTTCTCCCAGTAACCCCGATTGATGTGCGCCAACAGGATTAAAATAACGAAGGAGCGTAATGCTCCATTCTGGGTTCGCTTTATGAAAATCCGTTAAGCACTCTTCCACCATCAGCTTACTGCGCCCATAAGGGTTAGTGGCTGACGTTGGGAAGTCTTCGCGGATAGGCACCGAAGCCGGGTCGCCATACACCGTTGCCGACGAACTAAAAATAATGCTCTTCACGCCAGCTTTATCCATCTCTCTAACCAGGTTCAATGTCCCAGAGACATTGTTATCGTAATACATCAAGGGTTTTTCGACGGATTCACCAACCGCTTTGAGGCCTGCAAAGTGAATGACACCCACAATGTTATGTTTAGCAAAAATGCGTTGAAGAATAGCCGAGTCACGAATATCACCTTGATAGAAGGTAGGTCTAATTCCTGAGACATGCTCTACACGTTCTAACACCACCGCTTTACTGTTGTAGAGGTTGTCCAAAATAATAGGGGTGATGCCAGCCTCAATCATTTGAATGCAAGTGTGGCTGCCAATATAACCGGTACCACCAGTCACTAAAATTTCCATGTTCGTTTATTACCTTTTGTCACTTTTCACCGCGAAACCTGTCTTATTTGCAAATACAACAAGTGCGTAGAATAAAAAAGGCTAGCTACAAAAGTAACTAGCCCACGCTATTGAAATTCAAAAGCCACTAAACCGTTTCTAATTGATTTAGTCACTTCAAGGTTGGCTTTTCTTTTAGTAAGCTCCGCACCGGGATCTTACTTATAGAAAGCTTCAAAACAATGATTCGTTGCTTCGATATACCCTTCTACGCTGCCGCAATCAAAACGTTGACCTTTAAACTTATAAGCAAGAACACAGCCTGATTTTGCTTGTTTAAGTAATGCATCCGTAATTTGGATTTCCCCTCCTTTACCCGGCTCTGTTTGTTCAATCAGCTCAAAGATATCAGGCGTAAGAATATAACGCCCAATAATCGCTAGATTACTTGGTGCCGTCCCGGGTTCAGGTTTTTCAACCATATCGTCAATGCGGAAGATATCATCCTTTATCATTTCTCCAGAAATCACGCCATATTTGTGGGTTTCTGATTCTGGGACTTTTTGCACGGCGACAATTGAGCAACGAAACTGTTTATACAGATCGACCATTTGTGCTAATACGCCTTGCTGCTCGTTAACACACAAATCATCAGCCAATACCACGGCAAATGGTTCATCACCAATAAGTTCACGCCCCGTAAGAACCGCATGCCCAAGCCCTTTCATTTCACGCTGGCGAATGTAGGTGTAACTTGCAGAATCGATCAAACCTCGGATGTCATCCAATAAAGACTCTTTACTCGTGCCCATGATTTGGTGTTCAAGTTCATAGTTCTTATCAAAGTGATCCATTAACGAGTGTTTGCCACGGCCAGTTACGATACACATATCACTCATGCCAGCTTGAATGGCTTCTTCCACGCCATACTCAATAAGCGGCTTGTTCACCACTGGCATCATTTCTTTTGGCATAGATTTAGTCGCCGGAAGGAATCGGGTTCCATAGCCGGCAGCAGGGAAAAGGCATTTTTTTATCATATTTATTAGTTTTTTTGTTACTGGCGCTTTTAGCACTAAATATTGAATACAAATTAACGCATGTTTTGAACCATTGGTTAAACATACCGAAATAGAGGGCTTCAAAGTGAGCACTTGCTCCACACACTCAAAGCTTTTTAGCTCCCTCGAATAAAAGATAGATAAATAAAATCAATATATTGATTTATTTTTCGACACGGATTAATTGCATGATGCCATATCAAAGGCCGCATTAATCAAATTCGAATAACTAGGTTCTGTTTTGTAAAAAAGGAGAAATTAAGTTTTAGGCACTTATACTTTTCTAGTCATACCTTTAAATGCATAGTGACCAAAGTATTTAATAGATGCCCGTAACGATAAACGTTCGACCTCGCGATAAATACGCCATTGATACTTAAGCACACCAAGTTTATTGGATGAAACCGATTTCCCACCAACCCGATACCTAGCAAGTGGCTTATTTTCAGCCCTTCTGGCTACCACTCCCATTTTCAAAATCTCCAACCAAAGGCCCATATCCTGCCTTTTAGCGATATTAGGCATAAAAACCTTTCCCAAGGCATCAACACTGTACATAGCTGTCAAACAGCCGATCTGATTAGATTGTAGAATATCCTTGTAAGTCAGGCTTAGAGGTGGTGTCCTATACCCGATAACTTTACCTTTTGCATCAAACACCTCATATGAGGTGTAAGACAAAGCGACATCATTGTCTTGCATAAATTGAAGTTGCAGCTCCAATTTATTCGGGTGCCAAATATCATCCGCATCTAAGAACGCAATGAAGTTACCTTTCGCTTCCGCGATACCTCGATTACGAGTGACCGCAGGGCCGGCATTCCAAGCCCTCTTAATCAGTTTAATCTTAGGATCAGCTTCTATAATCTTTAACAAATCATTGTGTATAGAAGACGTTGAACAATCATCAATGATGATATGTTCATAATTTGAGTATGTTTGCTTTTGGACACTCTCTATCGTTTCTATCAGCTCTAAATTAGGGTTAAAACAAGGAGTGATAATCGATACTAACATCGTTCAGTTTTCCTTTAATCGCTACCAAATAAGTCACGTGTATACACCTTAGTGGCAACATCTTGTAACTCTTGCGCCATGCGGTTTGAAACGATCACATCACAACTTGATTTAAACTGCTCAAAATCCGTTAGCACCAATGAGCGGAAAAACTCTTTTTCTTTCAGCTCCGGCTCAAACACCACCACTTCAATGCCTTTGGCTTTCAGGCGCTTCATAATACCTTGAATGCTCGAAGCGCGGAAATTGTCCGAGCCAGACTTCATCACTAAACGGTAGATGCCGACGCGCGTTGGGTTACGCTTGATGATTGAATCAGCAATAAAATCTTTACGTGTGGTATTCGAATCTACAATCGCACCAATGATGTTATTCGGCACGTCTGAATAATTCGCTCGCAGTTGTTTGGTGTCTTTCGGTAAACAGTAACCGCCGTAACCAAATGAAGGGTTATTGTAATGCGAACCAATACGCGGGTCTAAGCACACGCCATCAATGATTTGCCGCGTATCTAAGCCGTGAGATTCCGCGTAAGTGTCAAGTTCGTTAAAGTAAGCGACGCGCAGAGCCAAGTAAGTATTAGAGAACAATTTTACCGCTTCCGCTTCCGTCGAGTCGGTATACAAGATTTCAACGTCTTTCTTAACTGCCCCTTCTAACAGAAGGTTAGCAAAGACTTGAGCACGTTCCGAACGCTCACCCACTACAATGCGCGATGGGTGTAGGTTATCGTATAACGCTTTGCCTTCACGTAAAAACTCCGGCGAAAACATCAGGTTTTCACACCCTACTTCCTCTTTAATACGCGCAGTATAGCCCACAGGGATAGTAGACTTGATCACCATTACCGCATTCGGATTAATCGCCATTACGTCTTTGATTACCGCCTCAACAGAAGATGTGTTGAAGTAATTGGTTTCAACATCGTAGTCGGTTGGGGTAGCGATGATCACGAATTCAGCATCGGTATACGCCAGTTCTTTATCAAGTGTTGCAGTAAAGTTTAATGGCTTATTCGCCAGGAAATCTTCTATTTCAGCATCGACGATTGGTGATATTTTATCATTCAATAATTTTACTTTTCCTTCGAGAATATCAACTGCGATAACCTCATGATGCTGGGCTAATAGCATCGCATTTGATAAGCCTACATAGCCGGTACCGGCAACAGTAATTTTCATTCAAGTAACTCAATTAGGGTTAAAATAAACCACTTAAAATAAACTAAGCACAGAGAGCACAAGAGGTCACTAGTCTTCTTTGAACTCATGCTCAGTAATATTGTAATATTCTAATATGGCTCTTAGCTGAACGTCGTTCTTAGAAAGGCCATCCGCAACATTAACATTCCGTAAAGATATTCTTTGCGAGCCAAATATCAAAGGAAAGTGAATAGATTGAGAATAACATAGCCTTGAAGAACGACCATTTAATAGAGTCATAACCTTAAACCACATATCATCGGCATATGGTGCCAGCTTCTTGTAGATGTTTGCATTATCAAAGTCTGGATGTAGACAACCGTCCGGGTATAAAACACCACTAACTCCGGTAGGCAGTAGATACTTATTTGCTTGAAAATTAGAGGCTTCTGGATAGGTTGAGTAGAGTCCAACATTACCTCCTTCAAACTGTATTTCTTTTCCTCTAAAAAAAATTATATCTTCAGGGTTAGCTGTATGAGCTTTATATAGAGTATTAACAAAGTTTGATGGATAAAAAATATCATCATCTATTGTAACAACTGGTTTGTCCCATTTTCTGTAGGAATAAATCAGCTTTTTATAAGACCTTTCATTCCCATCAACAAAGTGTATCTTTAACCCACGTCGCTCCAATCTTAAAAGCGAACATGGTAAGTTTCTGTCCGGAAATTCATCTAAAGATAAATAGAGCTCAACTATAAATTCAAAGTCACACTGCTGGTAAAAAATAGATTCGATAGTTAAGAAAACTTTATGGATCCTAGCTGGGAAACAGGTTAGAGAAATGACTAGACTCGGTTTTTCAACAGCAGACAATGCTTTACCAAAAAACAAGTTCCGCGTAAAAAACAATAAAGTATAGTATAGAGAGCTTAGTAAAAGTTTAATTTTATATATCATTTATAATTCCCATATATCTTTCAGCCATAACTTTTAAAGAAAAATTTTCGGAGGTAGAAGATAAAAGTGTTTTGTCAAAGTCCCGATTCATCATTTTAATAATTGAATTACTGAATTCAATTTCACTTCCAGTAAGCTCCTGGTAGTCCAAGATATCTGTTCCCATATGTTTAGAAACCACACCTAAATCACCAATATACACACTAGCACTTAACTTAGAAGGTACAAGGCCATTTGTTATTAGCTCAGTAGCCCCACCACAATTAGTCGTTAATACCGGTACACCCAATGACAAAGCTTCAATTACCACTCCTGGAAAACCTTCATAGACCGAAGACTGAACGAGAAATTTTGAATTTTTAATATAAGGGTAAGGGTTGTCTGTATATTTCACGAACTCAATGTTACTGCCCAAGTCAAAGTGTTCTACCATATCCAAAAGCTTTGTATATATCTCTTTATCTTCAATAGAGCCGAGTATTGTTAATCGGAATTCAGGGAGTTCCTGTTTTACTTTAGATAATGCTCTTAATAAAAACCAATGTCCTTTTGCAAATGTTATTCTCCCAACAATAATGGCATCAGATTTTTTTGTAAGATTATCATCTAAATCAGATTTTTTTCTAATAGAATTTAAATCATGCCCATTGTATATAACAGAGATATTATTTACTTTAAGTAGCTTTTCTGCATCTTCTTTAACTACGTGAGAAACTGCAATAATGTGTTGAGCATAACGATATAAAAACTTGGCTACTATAATCTGAATAATACCAAACTTTCCTTTTGTTTTAGATTCAATACTAAGTTGACTATGAATTGTCAGAATTTTCTTCAACTTCATCCCTGACAACATTGCTATTATATTGCAAGTTTCCCCCATACTAACGACAACATCTATATTATTTTCTTTTATATATTTTCTGACATTTAGAACCCTTTCAACAGTAGAAAGTATCTTACCAAGGATACCACTTCTTATTCTGACATCTAACACATCAGATGTGGTTGAAAAATCATACCTAGTATTTTCTGTCCGATATAGAGCAAGTACATTATGTTTTACGTCAGACATCCCAATTGATAAATTTGAGGCAACCTTTTCTATACCGCCATCGGAAAGGCGAGGGGTTAGTATAAGTATTTTTTTCATTTAAATAACTTCATCAGTTTATAAGACATCGCATAAAATAGACCAGCGCGCAAGAATACGAACATTTGAAAACTCTGAGCTTTAACTCTTTTAGTTTTTGGTTTTATATACTTTCTATAAAAGGTTATTGTATCCATGACGTTATTGGCTCTAGAATAGAACATAAGTATACTCATAAGCTCTTTATTAATTCTAAAGTCAAAACCGGTTCTATATTCTGGATAAACACTCTTCAATTTCTCGAAAACTTTTATCGTTTGTAGTCTTTTTAAGTTAAAGGACTTTGTAACTGACTCTGAATGTTGTCGATAAGCAATTAGTTTAAAATCATTGATTCTGATAGATTTGGACTGCCTGATACAGTTTAGTAAGAAATATTGATCTTCTGCATAAGCCAGTGATTCATCAAATTTTAGCTGATGATCAATTAGAAATTTACGGTTATATAATGTAGAACACACACTATATTTCTTAATCAGATCATCATATATATACCCCTTTAAGAAATCATCAACCGGATATGTCTCAATGTTGAGATCTTGTACAGCTCTTAATACTGAAGGATCTGTAAATGTTATATACTCGCTAACAATAAGATCAAGTTCTGAAACAAAAGCGTTTTTAAAGAAACCTTCATAAAACCCTGGCAATAGTATATCGTCAGAGTCGAGAAACATGATATATTTACCAGAACAATGCTTTAACCCGTTATTTCTTGCAGAGGAGACTCCGTTATTAATTTGTTCAACTAATTTAAAGTTATTGCTACCGATACTTTCTTTAATCAAATCTACTGTGTTGTCAGTGGATCCGTCATTGACGAAAACATATTCAACATCTATTTCTTTACATTCATTAACCAAGCTAGTTATACACTCTAGAATATAGGCTTCTGAATTATAACAAGGCACTATTATCGATAGTTCATAACTTTTCAATGTCATTAGCTCCACAATTGTAAAATAATATTAAAGTATGAGAATTTGTAAAAATCAGAATAACTTGACAACAATATCGGCAAATTGTTTTTTATTTCAATAAATCTAAATAATAAAAAATAAATCGTAGTAAGCAAAAGTAAACAAAAGTTGAACAACCTTCTTTTGTTTATTGCTATATCATAGATACAACAAGATAAACTTAATATAATCAATAGTTGTGAATAACGGCCAAAAATAGTAGCAAAGTTAAAACTGAGCAAACAAAAAGAAAATAAATAAAATAAAAAATTTTCACGACTACCGTTTCTATTCAAATCCCTCCAATTCAAAGCAAATAAAATAAAAACAATTCCATAATTTTTTATTAGAAATACCATTCTCCCCGTCTCGTTAAATGAACTACTTCTTTCAACACCATAGAGGCCTGTAACATATGTGGTATAATCAATCGCCAGCCCAAATACACTATTAAAGTTTAGTACTAGTGAGGTCATAACATCTATCATTAAATCAGATAAAAAACCTAAAATTGCACAAACGATAATAACCAATATTTTAAATTTTCGGCTGTAAGAAAATTTAGTCAACAGAGATATTAAAAACAATAATGTTGGTAATATCATGCTGAAATGGAAGGAAAAAGAGGCCAAAACCAACCCCACTCCCAATAATTTTGAACCTCTGTAGAATAAGTGCCAGCCCAATAAAAAAACAGCAATAGAAGTTGAAAATCTTATACCGCTAAATAGTAAAAATGGTACTGACATAAACATGATGAAAAATGTAAGAAGCCTTCGGTACTTGGTACAAGACTCACTGCTATTTACATTATCATAATGTATTTTTGCTATTACGAAATACAGGATAAAACTAGATACAAAAGGTATAAAGTGAACATTAAATTGAAACTTATTGACAATATAATATAATGTCGTTAAG
>NZ_VTXF01000037.1:0-44681 GCF_013114585.1 Vibrio sp. 99K-1 | reverse complement strand
AAACGTATAAAAGTGAAACTAAAAGGCCTGACTCCGATAGAATATCGAACTCAGGCCTTGAAAGCCGCTTAACAGAAATGTCCAACTTTACGGGGTCACTTCAACCTAGGTTGCGGGCTTTGCTATAAGCGATGTGTATTTTGCTATTAAGCAGTCAGAGACAAGATTGTGCCTGGCAGTACAAGGAATACCGCAACAAGGTAACCGGCAACAACAGCTTTGTTCTTCACAGCCATGTCTGAAATCATGTCTGCTGCTTTAACTGGTAGCTCACGTAGGAACGGGATACCGAAGATGAATACCGTTGCCATGATGTTGAACACCAAGTGTACTAGAGCAATCTGTAGTGCGAATACTGCGAACTCACCAGATACTGCTGTTGCTGCTAGCAGAGCGGTAATACATGTACCGATGTTTGCGCCTAGAGTGAATGGGTAAACATCACGTACTTTAAGAACACCTGAGCCTACTAGTGGAACCATCAAGCTTGTCGTCGTTGAAGAAGACTGAACAAGGATAGTAACGATAGAGCCAGAAGCGATACCGTGGATTGGACCACGACCGATTGCGTTCTTCAGAATCTCACGAGCACGACCAACCATTAGGCTCTTCATCAGCTTACCCATAACTGTGATAGCTACGAAGATAGTTGCGATACCTAGAGCGATAAGCATGATGCCGCCAACCGTGTCGCCAAATGTTGATAGAGGCTCTTTAATTGCGCTCACTACTGGTTTAGTGATTGGTTTGATGAAGTTAAGACCCTTCATGCTCATATCACCTGTTGCTAGCATCGGAGATACCAACCAGTGAGAAATCTTCTCTAGAATACCAAACGCCATCTCTAGCGGTAGGAAGATAGCTACAGCCAATAGGTTAAAGAAGTCGTGAATCGTCGCACTTGCGAATGCGCGTTTGAACTCTTCTTTACAACGAACGTGACCAAGGCTAACTAGCGTATTGGTTACCGTAGTACCAATGTTTGCACCCATGATCATAGGGATTGCTAGCTCAACAGGTAAACCACCTGCCACAAGGCCAACGATAATTGAAGTAACTGTACTTGATGATTGAATAAGTGCGGTTGCAACTAAACCAATCATTAAGCCTGCAACTGGGTGTGAAGCAAATTCAAAAAGAACTTTTGCTTGTTCGCCTGTTGCCCATTTGAAGCCTGTACCAACCATTGAAACTGAAAGTAATAGTAGGTAAAGCATGAATGCCAAGTTAGCCCAGCGTAGCCAACGAGTTGTGCTCGAAATAGGCGCTGCTGCAGTAGTAGCTTGGTTCATAATGTTTTCTCCATAGGACCGTTTAAGTCTGTGTTTGGTCTGTTTGTTTAATCTGAGCGTGATGTTAGAGGTGAAATATTTCAGTAATATTACATTTTGATTGAGGCGAGACTTTTTTGTGATGATTTACTGTTTAAATATTCTGACAGTAAATGTGGTTGTTTTAAGTTATTGTTTTTGAATGTTTTTATTGCTGGTTTTGATGGGTGATATAGATCTTAAAAGTTAGAAAAAAATTGAGAAAATTCGTCCTAATATTACATTATGAAATCAAACACTTCGAAAAAATTAGTGGTTAAATGGTTTTGTGATTGGTTTTTCCGAGTTTGTTGAGCGGAGGTGTCATATTTGATATAAAAAGGAATCGACTCTCTTATTTACGGCACACCTATGTCGCACCTCAACTATAACCATCTTTATTACTTCTGGATGGTCTGTAAGCAAGGCTCTGTTACTAAAGCAGCAGAAGCTCTATTTCTCACACCTCAAACGGTAACTGGCCAGATAAAAGCATTAGAAGAGCGAATGGACGGCAAGCTGACTAAGCGTAATGGTCGCAGTGTTGAACCAACAGAGCTTGGGCAGTTGGTGTTCAAATACGCGGATCGTATGTTTGGTTTGAGCTACGAAATGCTCGACATCGTGAACTACAGTCAGCACTCAAATATTCTGTTTGATGTCGGTGTTGCGGATGCGCTGTCAAAAAGGCTCGTTAGCAAGATCCTGATGTCGACAATTCCAGAAGACAACAGTATCCACCTTCGCTGTTTTGAATCGACTCACGAAATGCTGCTTGAACAGCTCTCTCAACATAAGCTCGATATGATCTTGTCTGACTGCCCTGTGGACTCTAGCCAAAGCCCAGGCTTATTCAGCAAGAAGTTGGGTGAGAGCGGTATGAGCTTTTTCAGCTCGGGTGAAGTGAAAGGGGTTAATTTCCCTGCTGTACTAGAACAAAGGAAGTTGCTGATCCCGGGCAGTCGAACCTCAATGGGGCGCAAGATACTGCAATGGTTTGACCGCCAAGGTCTTAAACCAGATATTTTGGGAGAGTTTGATGACGCGGCATTGATGAAAGCGTTCGCTCGCTATCACCATGACGCGATTTTCTTAGCGCCAACGCTTTATATGTCAGAAGTAGAACAAGACACTTCATTGCAGCTATTAGGTGGTATTGAAGAGTTAAAAGAGGAGTACTACGTCATTTTTGCTGAGAGGATGATCCAGCATCCAGCAGTAAAAAATGTATGTGACGCAGATTTTAGCAAATTGTTCGAATGAGGTAGTTTGTTAATGAATTGATATCGACTATGATAACTCCGCAATATGCCGTAAATACTGATAGCCCGTAGTTGGCGTAAAGGTTGTAGGGAGCCAAACTATGAACTTAAAAGAGATGGAGAAGAACTCAGCACAAGCTGTGATTCTACTCAAAGCCATGGCCAACGAACGTCGCTTACAGATTTTGTGCCTTTTACATGGTACTGAGCTGTCGGTTGGGGAGTTGTGTGGCAAGTTGGAACTGAGTCAATCGGCTTTATCTCAACACCTTGCTTGGTTGAGAAGAGATGGTTTGGTCGATACTCGCAAAGAAGCTCAAACCGTGTATTACACATTGAGCAGTGAAGAAGTAAAAGCAATGATTAATCTACTGCATGGTCTATATTGCAAGTAGTTTATTGTTGGTAAGAAAAGTAGTTTCTTATCAGGAATAAGGTCGACACAAGGAAGTGTCAGTATTTCACGTCGAACGTTTATCGCTGTCTATTCACTATCTATTTATCTACAACCTATCTATTTAACTCCTATCTGTTTTATTTACTATTCGTAACTTGGTTTGTTAGTCACCTTTAACTACTGCCTGTCAGTCGTTTAATTGGGCTGCTCAAAATTTAGATATAAAAAAACCGGCCTAAGCCGGTTTTTTTCGTTTTGCGTTGTAATCAAATTTCTATTAAAGAGCTTTGATTGCAGCAGCGAAACGAGACTTATGACGTGCAGCTTTATTCTTATGAATAAGGCCTTTAGTCGCCATACGGTCAAGAAGTGGTGTAACTTCTACAAGAGCAGCAGTTGCAGCTTCTTTATCACCAGCTGCGATAGCTGCGATAGTCTTTTTCATGTAAGTGCGCATCATAGAACGACGGCTAGCGTTGTGCTGGCGACGTTTCTCAGCTTGGATAGCGCGCTTCTTAGCAGATTTACTGTTTGCCAAGGGTCTAACTCCCAAAAACTTAGTTCGGTGACAATTTAAGGGCGAGGACTATCCCTCATTAGCGCTTAATTGTCAAATGATTTGTGCAAAAACCAATCGTAGCCAAACAAACTTTGGTATGGAAAGGTCATCGCGGTTAAGATGGCGGGGATTCTAACAGCATTTTTAGACCAATGCTAATAAATATGCTTCTTAGGACAGGATAGTATTTATCCTCCCTTGAAAGTAATCAACCAGTGTCAGAGGTTTCTGTGAGTAAACGACTATTAAAGTCAGGCCTGATTGTCAGTGCAATGACTTTTGTTTCCCGTGTATTGGGGCTAGTACGTGATGTAGTAGTAGCAAATTTGATGGGAGCAGGAGCGAGTGCCGACGTATTTTTCTTCGCTAATAAAATCCCGAATTTCTTACGTCGACTGTTTGCAGAAGGTGCCTTTTCTCAAGCGTTTGTTCCAGTATTAACGGAATATCACGCGGCTGGTGATAAAGAGAAAACCCGAGATTTAATCGCTAAGGTGTCAGGTACGCTCGGGGTATTAGTGTCTATTGTTACCGTTATCGGTGTGCTGGGCTCTGGAGCAATTACCGCGCTGTTTGGTGCGGGTTGGTTTATCGACTGGCTAAATGATGGCCCAGCGGCGCCTAAGTTCGAACTCGCGAGCTTTATGCTCAAGATTACCTTCCCTTATTTATGGTTCATCACTTTTGTCGCGTTATCTGGTGCCATTCTCAATACACTGGGTAAGTTTGCGGTCTCCTCTTTTACCCCTGTGTTTTTGAATGTCATGATCATCGGTGCAGCGTGGTTTATCTCTCCGAACTTAGAACAGCCAGAAATCGGCTTGGCGATCGGTGTGTTTCTTGGTGGCTTAGTTCAGTTCCTTTTCCAGATGCCTTTCCTTATTAAAGCAGGTGTGTTGGTTAAGCCGAAGTGGGGCTGGAGAGATCCGGGCGTCGTTAAGATTCGCACATTAATGATTCCAGCTCTGTTTGGTGTGTCAGTTAGCCAAATCAACCTACTGTTTGATACCTTCATTGCCAGCTTCCTAGCGACAGGCTCTATTAGTTGGTTGTACTACTCAGATCGATTGCTTGAATTCCCACTGGGTCTATTTGGTATTGCGATTGCGACTGTGATTCTTCCTGCTTTGTCTCGTAAGCACGTTGATGCTCAAGGAGAAGGGTTTGCACATACCATGGACTGGGGCGTGCGTATGGTGCTACTGCTTGGCATTCCTGCCATGCTGGGGCTTATTGTTTTAGCGAAACCAATGCTGATGGTGCTATTCATGCGTGGTGAGTTCTCTCCACACGACGTGCAACAAGCATCGATGTCTTTAGTGGCGTACGCATCTGGCTTGCTTAACTTCATGTTGATTAAAGTGTTAGCTCCGGGTTATTACTCTCGTCAAGATACGAAAACCCCAGTGAAGTACGGCATTATCGCAATGGTCACGAACATGGTATTCAACGCTATCTTTGCTTATTTCTATGGCTATATAGGTTTGGCAATTGCAACCGCTCTGTCAGCCTTTGTGAATATGGCCTTGTTATATCGCGGTTTACATCTTGCTGGTGTCTATAAGCTGACAAAGACCACTTTACTGTTCTGCGCGAAGCTTGTTGTCTCAGGCGGCGTGATGGTCGCGGCAATTCTGTGGCAGTTAGATAATATGCAACAATGGCTTGAATGGAGCTTTAGTCAGAGAGCGCTGATGCTAACAGGCTTGATTGGACTTGGTGGCTTTGTTTATATTGTTTCGGTACTGGTTTTAGGTATCCGAGTAAAACATTTAAAAGCAGCGACAGATTAATACTGATTAGTATATAATCCGTCGGTTTCACACAATGAATGATGCAAATAACAGGTTTTAGCTGATCATAATGGAACTGATCCGAGGTATACACAATATTAAAGCGCAGCATCACGGCTGTGTATTGACCATAGGTAACTTCGATGGTGTTCATCTAGGACATCAAGAGGTTCTTAGCCAGGTTTCTGAACAAGCGGCAGCATTAGGTTTACCTTCTGTTGTTATGACGTTTGAACCGCAGCCTATGGAGCTGTTTGCCCGAGATAGAGCGCCAGCACGTTTGACTCGCTTACGCGATAAGTACGTTCAACTGAGAAAGCTAGAGATCAGTCGTTTATTGTGTGTCAATTTTAATCAGTACTTTGCAAGTTTATCGGCGGAAGCATTCATTAAAGATCTTTTGGTTGATAAGCTTGGCGTGAAGTTTTTGGTGGTTGGTGATGACTTTTGTTTTGGCAAAGGCCGCACTGGCAATTTCGCTATGCTTAAAGAAGCGGGTGAAAAGTATGGCTTTGAGGTGGTAAGCACACAAAGTTATTGCTTAAATCAATTACGTGTCAGCAGTACTGAGATACGAAATGCATTAGCGGTCGATGACTTGGCTGCAAGTGCTACCATGTTAGGACGTGATTACAGCATTAGTGGTCGTGTGTCCCATGGTCGAAAACTGGGGAGAACCATAGGTTTCCCTACCGCTAACATTCCATTAAAGCGTTGTGTATCTCCTGTGTCGGGAGTGTACGTTGTCGAAGCATTGGATATCGATGGGGTTCCTGTCGGTGGCGTTGCTAATATTGGACAACGACCAACGGTGAATGGTGTAAGGCAGCAATTAGAAGTGCACTTTTTTGACTTTAAAGCCAATTTGTATGGTAAACAGTTAGAAGTACGACTTTTGCACAAACTGCGCGACGAGATAAAATTTGAATCGTTCGACGCATTAAAGAATCAAATAGAATTGGATGCTGAAGCCGCAAGGGTGTGGCTGCTTCAGCTAAAGAATTAATCGGATGATTCCACCGATTAACATAATGTCTAACTTCGCCCAATATAACGGAATTAAGAATCGATGAGTGATTATAAAGATACCCTGAACTTACCAGAAACAGGGTTCCCAATGCGCGGCAATCTGGCAAATCGTGAGCCAGAAATGCTTAAGCGTTGGTACAAAGAAGATCTTTACGGCGAAATCCGTAAGGCAAAGAAAGGTAAAAAATCTTTCGTACTGCATGATGGCCCTCCATACGCGAACGGCGACATTCACATTGGCCACGCGCTGAATAAGATTCTTAAAGACATTATTATTAAATCTAAGACCCTTTCTGGTTTTGATGCACCGTACATCCCTGGTTGGGACTGTCACGGTCTTCCAATCGAACTAATGGTTGAGAAGAAGAAAGGTAAGCCAGGTCAGAAGATTTCGGCTGCTGAATTCCGCGAAGAGTGTCGTAAGTACGCTGCGGGCCAGGTTGAAGGTCAAAAAGAGAGCTTCAAACGTCTTGGTATCATGGGCGAGTGGGACAAACCTTACCGCACTATGGATTTCGGTACAGAAGCGAACATCATTCGTTCTCTAGGCAAAATCGCAGACAAAGGTCACCTACTGAAAGGTTTCAAACCTGTTCACTGGTGTACTGACTGTGGTTCTGCTCTGGCTGAAGCTGAAGTTGAATACAAAGATAAAGTATCTCCATCTATCGATGTGAAATTTACTGCAGCTGACGAAGCGGCGCTTCTAGAGAAATTCTCTCTAGCTGACGGCCACGCTGGTCAAGGCGAAATCTCTATCGTTATCTGGACAACAACACCATGGACTCTGCCTGCTAACCGAGCGGTATGTCTACGTGATGATCTTGAATACGTGCTTATCCAAGTTGAAGCGAATGGCGACCAGCCAGCTCAACGTATCGTTGTTGCTTCTGAACTAGCAAAAGACGTAATGGATCGTGCAGGCATCGAGCATTTCCATAACCTAGGCTTTGCAACTGGTGCTGATCTTGAGCTTTCTCAGTTCAACCACCCGTTCTACGACTTCACTGTTCCTGCGATCCTAGGTGATCACGTTACGACGGATTCAGGTACTGGTGTGGTTCACACTGCTCCTGGTCACGGTCAAGAGGATTTCGTGGTTGGTAAGAAGTACAACCTAGAAATCGCTAACCCAGTAGGCTCTAACGGCGTTTACCTGCCTGATACTGAGCTATTTGCTGGTCAGCATGTATTCAAAGCGAACGACTCTGTTTTAGACGTTCTAAAAGAGAAAGGTGCACTTCTGCATCACCACGCTTACGAGCACAGCTACCCACACTGTTGGAGACACAAAACTCCAATCATCTTCCGTGCAACACCACAGTGGTTCATCTCTATGGATCAAGCTGGCCTACGTGCAAAAGCACTAGAGTCAACGAAGAATGTTGAGTGGATGCCTGAGTGGGGTCAAAGCCGTATCGAAGGTATGATCGAAGGTCGTCCTGAGTGGTGTATCTCTCGTCAACGTACTTGGGGTGTGCCAATTGCTCTCTTCGTTCATAAAGAAACGTCAGAACTTCACCCAGATAGCTCTGAGCTAATCGAAAAAGTAGCGAAGCTAGTTGAAGAGAAAGGCATTCAAGCTTGGTGGGATGTAGACGCAGCTGACCTAATGGGCGCTGAAGACGCAGACAAGTACGAAAAAGTGCTAGATACGCTAGACGTATGGTTCGATTCAGGCGTTACACACTTCTCTGTTGTTGATTCTCGTGAAGAGTACAACGGTAACAGTGCAGATCTTTACCTTGAAGGTTCTGACCAACACCGTGGTTGGTTCCAGTCTTCTCTAATTTCATCTATCGCGATGAAAGACGAAGCACCATACAAGCAAGTGCTAACACACGGCTTCGTAGTAGATGGTAACGGCCGTAAGATGTCTAAATCTATCGGTAACGTTGTTGCTCCTAAAGATGTAACCAACAAACTAGGCGCAGATATCCTACGTCTATGGGTTGCTTCTACAGACTACACGGGTGAAGTAGCGGTTTCTGATGAAATCCTGAAGCGTTCTGCTGATGCTTACCGTCGTATTCGTAACACAGCGCGTTTCTTCCTAGCGAACCTAAGCGGTTTCAACCCTGAAACTGACCTAGTGCCTGCTGAAGAGATGGTTGCACTTGATCGCTGGGCTGTTGGCCGTGCACAAGCTGCACAAGAAGAGATCGTGAAAGCATACGGCGAGTACAACACTCACGGTGTAACTCAGCGTCTAATGCAGTTCTGTTCTATCGAAATGGGTTCTTTCTACCTAGACGTAATCAAAGACCGTCAGTACACAGCAAAACAGGGCAGCCATGCTCAACGTAGCTGTCAGACTGCGCTTTACTACATCGTAGAAGCTCTAGTTCGTTGGATGGCACCTATCATGTCGTTCACTGCAGATGAAATCTGGAACGAGATGCCTGGTCAACGTGACAAGTTCGTATTTACTGGCGAATGGTTCGAAGGTCTGTTCGGTCTTGCTGAAGGCGAAGAGCTAAGCAACGAATTCTGGGCTGAAATCCAAACGGTTCGTGGCGCTGTGAACAAGCTTCTTGAAGACGCTCGTAAAGAGAAAACAATCGGTGGTGCACTACAAGCTGAAGTCACTCTATACGCTGATGACGCACTAGCGGCTAAGATCAACAAGCTAGAAGATGAGCTACGTTTCGTACTTATCACTTCTGCAGCGGTTGTTAAGCCACTGAGCGAGAAGTCTGATGCGGCTCAAGCGACAGACGTTGAAGGTCTATTCGTTGAAGTTGCAGCAACAGAAGCTGAGAAGTGTGACCGTTGTTGGCACCACACACCAGACGTAGGCACTATTGAAGGACACGAGAAGATCTGTGGCCGTTGTGTATCAAACGTTGATGGTGAAGGCGAAGTGCGTAAGTTCGCATAACGACTCAGAGAAAGACTGAACTTTTTGTAAAAATCATAGCCCCAGTATCAACTGGGGTTATTTTTAGTTATAGGAAATGTGTTTAACCAAGCTGATTCTTCATGGCGACTCAAACCGAGTGTGTGAATGAGGAATCGCTTCGTAAATACTAGGAATAGAAATGAGTGAAGTTTCGTTAAAACAATCTGGTGTACGTTGGTTATGGTTAGCTCTGCTGGTTTTTCTTGCAGACATCGGCATCAAACTCTTTGTCATGGACAACATGGGTTATGGCTGGGCAAACCGTATTGAGGTGTTGCCGTTCTTTAACTTTTTGTACGTTCATAACTACGGTGCTGCATTCAGCTTCTTGAGTGATCAAAGTGGTTGGCAGCGTTGGTTATTTACAGGTATTGCCTTTGCTGTAACGGGCATGCTGACATACTGGATGAGCAAGCTACCAGCGACAGAAAAGTGGAACAACATCGCTTATGCCATCATCATAGGTGGTGCAGTCGGTAATGTATTTGACCGTGTTGTACACGGCTTTGTTGTCGATTACTTAGATTTCTACTGGGGCACTTACCACTGGCCAGCATTCAACTTAGCCGATATGGGTATTTGTATTGGTGCCGCGATGATCATCCTAGATGGTTTCCGCAAGAAAGACGAAAGCAAATAGCTTTTAAATAGATGCTCTAAAGTCAGTCTATGACTCACAGAATAGAATAGCCCTAAGCGCTGTCGGTTGATTCCGGTGGCGCTTTTTTTTATGCTTCAGTCAACAAGGGAGCAAAGCAAAATGCATCCTCAAATAATAAAGAAGTCTAAGGAAAGTAACGTGGCAGCAATTAAAAATGATTCAGCAGTAACCCTACATTTTACGATTAAAATGAAGGATGGTTCAGTTGCCGATAGCACCGAAAATATGGGCAAACCGGCGAAGTTCGTGATGGGCGATGGTAGCCTAAGCGAGAACTTTGAAGCGTGCTTACTTGGGCTTGAAGCCGGTACTGAAAAGTCTATCGACCTGAAAGCGGAAGATGCATTTGGTATGCCGAATCCAGATCATATCCATCACATGGACCGTGCTAAATTTGTTGGCGACTCTGAGGTTGAAGTGGGCACTATCATGGCATTTTCTGGTCCAGACGGCATGGAAATCCCAGGTATTATCACTGAGATCGCTGGCGATTCAGTGACGGTTGATTTTAATCACCCACTTGCAGGCCAAGATGTTACGTTTGACGTCAATATCTTAGCTGTCGACTAACATCACCTTACAGCTGTGATGTCACCCAGAGCTTCACTGTCTAGGCGCTTCACTGTAGAATGCGAGCCTCGCCGACGGCGAACTCTATAGAAACAACCTTAGTACCGCGGTAAATGATGAGCAATGAAATGAAAATAATGTTAGCTAACCCTCGTGGCTTTTGTGCCGGTGTTGATCGTGCGATCAGCATTGTCGAGCGCGCACTCGAAATGTATCAGCCACCGATCTACGTTCGTCATGAAGTGGTACACAACCGCTTTGTTGTTGAGGGGCTAAAACAACGCGGTGCTATTTTTGTCGAAGAACTTAGCGAAGTGCCAGACGATAACATCGTGATCTTCTCTGCTCACGGCGTGTCTCAAGCGGTTCGTAAAGAAGCGAAAGAGCGCGAGCTAACGGTATTCGATGCAACGTGTCCTTTGGTAACTAAAGTACATATGGAGGTTGCTCGTGCGAGCCGTAAACATATGGAAGTGGTACTGATTGGTCACGCAGGTCACCCTGAAGTTGAAGGTACTATGGGTCAATACGCGAGCCAAACGGGTGGCATGTACTTGGTTGAGAGACCAGAGGACGTGCAAAACCTAGTGGTGAACGATCCAACTAACCTGCACTACGTGAGCCAAACGACGCTCTCTGTTGATGAAACCGCTGATGTAATCGAAGAGCTACGTCGTGTATTCCCTGAGATTCAAGGCCCTCGTAAAGACGACATCTGTTACGCGACTCAAAACCGTCAAGACGCTGTTCGTGAGATGGCAAACGACGTTGACGTTGTGATTGTGGTTGGTTCTAAGAACTCATCGAACTCAACACGCTTGAAAGAGCTGGCTGAAAAACTAGGCACACCTGGTTACCTAACGGATTGCCCTGAAGACATTCAAACAGAATGGGTTGAAGGCAAGAAGAAAATCGGTGTAACGGCTGGTGCATCTGCTCCTGAAGAGCTAGTAAATCAAATCTTAGATCGAATTCGCGAGCTTGGTGCTACTGACGTTGAAGAGATTCAAGGTCGTGAAGAGAATATGTTCTTCGAAGTACCAAAAGAGCTACAGATTAAACAAGTCGATTAATCTCTATCGATTTGTGACATTAACGATTCGTCATACCGTCGATTCGCAAGCAGTAAAAAGCCAACGTTGATACGTTGGCTTTTTTGATCGTGCGCTTTGATAAGCTATTGGATACCGAGTTGTTCTTTTAGTGTCTTGAGATAGCGACGACTCACAGGCACTTCAAAGCCAGTAAGCGTGACGATCTCCGCTAATCCATTCTCTAGCAATTTGATCTCTTGGATCGATTTTATGTTGATCAAGTATTGTCGGTGACAGCGGATCAAATCGGTCTTCTCTTCCAAGATCTTTAGCGTCAGCTGTGAAGTGGCCGTTTGCGATGAACAGCGAACATGCACGCCGCTGATATCAGAATAGGCGCACTCGACACTTTGGCTCGCCATGATCACAATACGGTTGTGACCAATACACGGAATCTGTTCTAAGCGTGAAGGAGCAATTGAAGCGACATCTTGCTCTGGTGCTTTTTGGTTCTGCTTGACGACTTTATTCAGTCGAGAAACACTTTTATTGAGTCGGCAGGGCTCAACAGGCTTAAGCAGGTAATCAAAGGCGTTGTCTTCAAAGGCTTGAATCGCATATTGATCGTAAGCGGTCACAAACACCACGTAAGGCATTGTCTCTGGGTCAAGCATACTCAACAGCTCAATACCTGTAACTTGAGGCATCTGAATATCCAGATACACCACGTCGGGTTTAAGAAGGTTGATCTGCTTAAGTCCTTCGATCGCGTTGCTTGCTTGACCGATGACTTCCACTTCTCCCGTTTCAGTCAGTAACTCAATCAGCTCTTCGCGAGCAAAAAGCTCATCATCGATAACGAGTGCTTTTAACATCCTGCAATCTTCATTTTTGTTCTGTCCCTGCTTATTCCGCTTATCTTTTTTATGCCTGCTTCTAAATGTCGCTAATGAGAAGCGATTACCTACGAAACACCATTATTTTAGTATAGGTATGATAAAGCTCATTCGAGTAAATTGCTGTGGTTGAGATTCTATTTTTAGTGCTGAATCTTGTCCAAAGAAATTAGTGAGTCGTTTATCAACAATTTCCATCCCTAATCCTACATGATCTTGAGATGGCTTCTGGTAGTTACCAGCATTGTCTTCGACGATCAGTCTAAATCCACCTTGGAAAGCTTCGCTATAGATCTTCACTTTGCCGCCTTCCAGCATATTTGAAATCCCATGTTTAATGGCATTTTCAACCAGAGGTTGCAGGGTAAAGCTTGGCAATTGTGATTCAAACAATTGTGGGTCTATATCCCATTCAATTTCTAAGCGGTCAGTAAAGCGCGCCTTTTCGATCGTCAGGTACGCATTAACGTGCGCGAGCTCGTCTTTAAGCTTAACGGTATTAATATTCTGTTTGAGGTTGCTTCTGAAGAAGTGAGACAGATGCTGAATGAGCTCACGTGCTTTATCTGGATCACGACGTGTTACGGCACTGATGGTATTGAGTGCATTAAACAAGAAGTGCGGGTTGACCTGTGCGTGCAGCAGTTTGATTTCAGCTTGAGTGAGCAGGGTTTGCTGTTGCTGATAGTTGCTGAACAGGATTTGACTCGATAACAGCTGAGCAATACCTTCAGCCATCGACATGTTGATGGTTGAAAACAGCTTCAGTTTGGGCTCATACAGTTTAATGGTGCCGACGACTTCGTTACCAGCACGCAGTGGGATAATCAACGCTGACCCCAGCTTACAATCCTGTGAGAGAGAGCATTGGTATGGGTTCTCTTTACCATCCAGGTAGATGATGTCGTTCTGTTCCATCGAAGTCAGTGTGCTTTGCGATGAAATAGGAGTGTTAGGGATATGGTGCTCATCGCCAATGCCAACGAAAGCGAGAATTTTTTCTCGGTCAGTGATTGCCACAGCGCCTACGTTGGTCTCTTCGTAGATAATACGCACGATTTTCTGCGCGTTATCAGACGTGAAACCACCATGAAGAATACCCACCGAACGCTCAGCAATGGTCAATGCGCGGCGCGAGAAGGTCGCTGAGTATTTCTCAAAGATGGTTTTACGGTCTTGGATGATACTCATGAACAGTGCTGCACCCACGGAGTTGGCAATGATCATCGGTGCTGCAATGTCGGAAACCAGCGCATAAGATTGTTCAAACGGTTTGGCGACCGCAAGCAGAATCAACATCTGAATGATCTCTGCAAATAACGTCACAGAAAACACTACCATCGGATTAAACAATTGGCTGGCTTTGTTTTTTCTGACTAAGTACACATGCAGCAAGCCACCAATCAGGCCCTCTGCTGTCGTTGAGATAGCACAAGCTAAGTCCGTAAAACCACCTAATGAATAGCGATGTATCCCGCCAGTAAAGCCCACCGCAAAGCCAACTACAGGACCACCAAACAAACCGCCCATGACTGCGCCCATCGCACGTGTGTTGGCGATCGCATCATTGATCTGTAGGCCGAAATAGGTGCCCATAATACAGAACAGAGAGAACAGAACGTAACAGCTGATCTTGTGGCTCAAGCGTGAAGAGATGCTCAACAAAGGGAGAATCAGTGGGGTTTTACTTAGCATGTAAGCGATCACTAAGTAGACACAGGTTTGTTGAAGCAGAGAGAGAATGAGTTCCATATTTTCACCTATTGAGACGCTTGTTAAGTGTAAAGCTCATTGTGTGGTAAGGGTAGTTTTGCTTGTGTTTGTTAGGCTTATATCGAGCGATTAGCGCTCACACTGTCTTGTTGCTAACCAGTACAGACAATAAAGCCCATCACAGGGGATGGGCTTTAGTCTTAATATCCATGAATCACTGAGTGATTGCCGGAACAAGCGAAGTTGTGTTTGGCTGTTCTTGTCTTTCTATGAAGACTGGTCTTTTACAAAGAGTTTAAAGAACTAGGCTGTTTTAGTTTCACCTTTTGCTTCTTTTTCTTCATCAGCAAGGTCTGTTTCGCCTTTGCCTTTAGAAATCTTGATTACGTAAGCCGCAACACCCAGCGCACTAATCACACCAACGATAGTTGAGATTTGCATTGGTAGGCCGAAACCAAGTTGGCTGTTGTTCAGGATGAATGTGATACACACAGACGTCATGAAGATAGCTGGAACCGTCGTTACCCAGTGCAGTTTGTTGTGACGTAGTAGGTAAGCTGAAGCTGTCCACAACATCATTACTGCTGTTGATTGGTTAGCGAAACCGAAGTAGCGCCAAATGATACCGAAGTCTACTTGAGTCAGGATGCCACCGATAACGAACAGTGGTAGAGCCATCAGTAGGCGGTTACGCAGTGTCTTCTGTTCCATGTTGAAGTATTCAGCAAGGATAAGACGGCTTGAGCGGAATGCAGTGTCACCAGATGTGATTGGTAGGATAACCACGCCTAGGAAAGCAAGGATACCGCCGAATACACCTAGTAGGCCAAATGAAGCGCTGTATACAACGTTACCTGGACCGCCGTTTGCTACCGCTTCAGATAGAGACTCAACTGAACCGAAGAACGATAGTGCAAGTGCACACCAGATAAGAGCGATGATGCCTTCACCAATCATTGCACCGTAGAATACGAAGCGACCGTTCTTCTCGTTTTCCATACAACGCGCCATCAGAGGTGACTGAGTTGCGTGGAAGCCAGAGATTGCACCACAAGCGATAGTGATGAATAGAGCAGGCCATAGTGGTAGGTCGTTCGGGTTCATGTTGGTGAACATGTCGCTGATTTCAAAACCACCCATGATTTGGTGTTCATCAGAGAAGCCAATCGCAGTGATAAGGCCAACTGACATGAAGATAAGCAGAGCACCGAACAGTGGGTAGAAGCGACCAATGATTTTATCGACAGGGACAATCGTTGCGATGATGTAGTAAGCAAAGATAACAACAACCATAGTTGTTGCAGACATCGCGAAATCAGTTTGGTCGTTCACTAGGTTAGTGATCATGCCTGCTGGAGCAGAAACGAATACCACACCAACTAGAAGCAGTAGAACAATGGCAAAGATATTCATAAAGTGTTTTGCGCCATTGCCTAGGTAACGTCCAGTGATGGTTGGAACCGAAGCACCGCCATTACGGATAGATAACATACCTGAGAAGTAGTCGTGTACTGCACCTGCGAAGATACAACCTAGTACGATCCATAGCATTGCTGCTGGGCCGTATAGGGCACCCATGATAGGGCCGAAGATTGGACCTACACCTGCAATGTTTAGCAGTTGAACTAGGTAAACCTTTGGAGTCGACATTGGAACGTAGTCCACGCCGTCTTGCTTAGTGTGAGCAGGTGTTTGACGCTTTTCATTGATACCAAAAATCTTCTCGATAAAGGTACCGTAAATAAAGTAGCCACCAATGAGTGCTGCGACACAGGTAAGAAACCACATCATAATTTGTTATCCCTGAATGTATTAATTAAGTCAGGGTGTATATTAGAGGAGTGTATGGAAAGAAACTTCCGCTACTGGAGTGAGTGGTCGAATAGCTAATTAAGTGGTGTTATAACCGGTTTAGTGGTTTGTGACCTTTGTTGAGTGGTGGGGTAGAAGTGTTGAGAAGTATCGTGCTTCTGTTAAGTGGTCGATAGTGAGCATTAAACGGCGCGTAATAAAGATCAACGGCAGATAACAGAGATGAGTGGACATCAGCTCCCGTTCAGCGGAGAATCACCAACAGAGGCAAAGCTTCATTTAGAAGTGGCTAGGGAAATATAAAGGATTGAAATGAAAAAGATAATAGCACTATTCGCCGTAGCATTTAGCCTTGCAGGATGCAGCGCCAATGTTCAAGATTTAGCGGCAGAAGGCAACTGGCAAGAGATTGGCTACCGCGATGGTATTAAAGGCAACACTCAACGTTCCTATTCAGAGATGGCAAAATTGGGCGCGGTTGACCAAGCAAGTTACAACGAAGGTTACCAAATTGGTGTGACTGAATATTGTAACCCTAACCACGCATACCAGATTGGTCTATCTGGTCAGGTGTATGAAGGTGTTTGTTCTGGTACCGAAGATGCCCAGCGTTTCCGTATGGAGTGGCAACGTGGCTGGGATGAGTTTTCAAACGACCACTAACTTCGCTCGTGATTACTCACACCTCTTAAACGGAATCATTAAGCTTAAATTGAAAAAAACCAGTACCTTATGTGTACTGGTTTTTTGTATCACGCTTTCGTCAGTATTGAAGATTAATCCGACATTTACTGATTATTCTCGACCGCTTTTCTTAAAAAGCCGTTCTGCTGGTCAAGCTGAGCCTTCGCCGCCTGCAAATCAAGCCCGGTCAGAATCATTAAAATCGCTAGCTTAACGTCATAATCGGTAGTTTTAAGTGTCGACACTGCCAACGCTTTATCACATTCGGTTGCTTGAATAACGATACGAGCGGCCCGGGCTACTAGCTTTTCGTTAGTCGCTTTTACGTCGACCATCAGGTTCTGGTAGCTCTTACCAATACGAATCATGCTCGCTGTGGTCAGCATATTAAGAACCAGTTTTTGCGCTGTACCGGATTTCAGCCTTGTTGACCCCGTTAGTGCCTCTGGGCCAACCACTGGGCTTATCGCGATCTGAGCAATATCAGCAATTGGCGAATCTGGATTACAAGACAGAGCAACCGTCACCGCACCGATTTGATTGGCGTAGTTGAGTGCGCCAATCACGTAAGGCGTACGCCCGCTTGCCGCAATGCCAACCACAACATCCTTTTCTGAAAATTGAATCGCTTTCAGATCATCAATACCTAACGTTAGCGAATCTTCAGCCCCTTCTTTGGCTTTCAAAATGGCTTCTGGTCCGCCGGCGATAAGGCCGATAACCATTTTGTCTGAAACGCCAAATGTGGGCGGGCACTCTGAGGCATCTAAAACGCCCAATCGACCACTGGTGCCAGCACCCATGTAAATCAGTCGCCCTCCGTTTTGAAAGGCGTGAGCGATTTTATCAACGGCCTTAGCTATTTGCGGCAGTTCAGCTTCGATCGCCAGTGGGACTTGTTTGTCTTGTTGGTTAATCTTTTCGACCACTTCAAGAGAAGTGAGTAGATCAATATCCATAGTGTCAGGGTTTCTCCCCTCCGAAACGAGGTGCGAGAGCGCTGATATGAGAGCGTCGTTACTCATAATGATCCTTAAATGATGGTTCTAAAATGGTTTAGTTAGCACTGTATAGAACGCCTAGAGAGGCAGATCTACTTGCACCAGTCACTTCTGGTAAATTACTCGGTAGTTGATGGACATGACGTTGAGCAAGCCAAGCAAAAGCCATCGCTTCCATATAGTCAGCGTCTACACCTTTGCTGGTGGTTGAGGCAACCTCCCAGCTTGGTAGAAGCTCAGAAAGCCTCTTCATCAATAATGGGTTTCTAACCCCACCACCACATACATACAATGCTGGAGCGTTACCTAAGCGGTAAGCCTCGACTTCATTGGCTATCGTCAAAGCCGTGTATTCGCAAAGTGTGCGTTGGACATCTTGTGCTGAGATGTCATTAAATTCTGTTAATTGTTGCTCTAACCAAGGCAGATTGAATAGCTCTCTACCGGTACTTTTCGGCGGTGTTTGAGATAAATAAGACGCTTCCAGCAGTTGTTTTAATAAGGCTTGATTAACTTGACCTTGAAGTGCGAACTGAGCGTCGCGGTCAAATTTTTCACCCGTGTGTTTATCTACCCAAGCGTCCATTAACATATTGCCTGGGCCAGTATCATAACCAAGTGTTGGTTGATTCGGGCGCAGTACTGAAATATTCGATATGCCACCAATGTTCAGCACAACAACTGAGCTTTCTTGCGGTTGAAAAATAGTATGGTGAAAAGCGGGGACCAGTGGTGCACCTTGTCCACCAAGCGCCATGTCTTTACGTCTGAAATCTGCGACGGTTTGAATCTCGGTTTTAGCAGCAATAATGTTGGCATCGCCTAACTGCATGGTAAAGGGAGAGTCGCCTGTTGGTTGGTGGAATACCGTTTGACCATGATTGCCAATTGCGGTGACAGTTGATGCTGGAGTCTCTGACTTGGCGAGAAGCTGTAGAACGGCATCAGCAAATAGGTGGCCAAGCTGGTGGTCGAGCTCACCAATGGCAATCAAGTCAGTTTGCTGACCGATACATACATTAAGCAAGCGTGTTTTGAGTTCCTTTGGCATTGGAAACTCATCATGAGCAAGCAGTGTGATCCGGTTGTCTTCTATCGACACCAGTGCCGTATCAACGCCGTCCATGCTGGTGCCTGACATCACGCCAATGTATAACTCTGACTTCATGGTCATTTCCTTAATTAAGCGGGCGAAGCTTTTGATGTGCGATGATTTCTGCGCCATCTAAAGCATTACCTTGAACCTCTAAGCTGCGATCTTGTAGCGCTTGTGGCAGTTTGTCACGATAGAAAGCGCCTAAGCTGCCTAAGAACATGATCGGTAGTGAGTTGTTGTCTGAGCATGTTCGTGCAAGCAGATCAATTTCTTGAATACCTTGCTCAACGATGTTTTTTGCCGTCGGACAACACGGTTCTAACTCGACAAGCTCTTTTGCAAGTTGAGCATAATCGGTTGCGTTGGCTGAGCGAGTCCATTTTAGAATCGCACTGCGGACATTGCCTGTTTTCTTCATGACTAGTTGACTCGTTAACGAGCAACGTTGAGCGTCAAACTCGACAAGTGTTTGCTGAACCGCTTTAAAACCAAGCCAAGCGCCACCACCCTGATCGCCAATGGGGAAACCCCAACCGCCAAATTGATGGGTCACGTATTGGTTGTCTAATTGAATCGCAACAGAACCAGTGCCAATGGCAATACAGTTTACGCCTTCCCCTCTATTTGCACCAACGACCGAGGCTTCAGCATCGCTCGTCACATACAGGTTTGGGAAATGGGACAGTGCCAGTTGTAATTTCGCTTTTAGTTGAGCATTACCTGCGCCAGCAACACCGACCACAATATAACACTGTTTCGGACTTATCTGATTCACACTCAGCATTTCTTCAATGTAATGAGTCAGTTGAGTGATAGCTGTTTCACCGTATAAGGTCAATGACGTTGCGGCCAAAGTACGCTCTTTAATTACGCTCGGTGTCGGCGAAATTCGCTTGAGTCTCATTGCGGTTTTTGTGCCGCCACCATCGACGGCTAGAGTATGAGTAATCATTGGCTAACTGTTTGTAGTTTGTTTGCTTCTTGAGGCTGCTTCTTGCCTGATAGACAGACGATCAATGACACAAAGGTACCTACACACAGTTGATACGGGAAGGCCAATCGAACACCCACCCAATCAGTATTAATCATACCCATTACGCTATCCCAAACATAAGCTTGCATCAGTAACGTAGTTAAGAAGCCGGCGACAAGCGCTAAAGCTACTGATGTTTCATTGCCACGTTCGGTGAAAATCGCTGTGAAGTAGACCCCCAATAACCCAGTGTAAGCAAACACCATTACACTCAAAGCGAACGACAATAATGGCATGTCGGTGTATTGCTGCCAGTAGTAACACAAGATACCCATGCTACCTAAGGCCAGCGCAGCAGCGGCCATACCGAAGCGACCCGCTTTTACATAATGGAAGTCATCTTGTTCGCCTTTACGAGCTTCTAACCATGGTTTGTAGATATCTTGAATCGCAACAGAAGACATTGAATTCAAGCCTGAGTTTAGGGTTGAAAGCGCAGCGGCAACCACACCAACGGTCACTAAGCCTCGAAGGCCTGCTGGCATTTCATTGAGCACGTAGTACATGAAAATCGTCACGTTCTCACCATTAAAGCTCTGCACGACATCTTTACCTTCGACGCCCATCAGGTCAGGTCGTTGATAGAAAACATACAGAAGCAGGCCAATCGACATGAAAACCAACACAACAGGGATAGAGAAGATGATTGAGTTGATCATCGCCTTAGAACCTTGCTTGGCATCTTTGCAGGTTAGAACTCGCTGGGTCATGTCTTGATCAAGACCAAACGCACCAATGTTCAGCAGTACAAAACCAGTAATACATGCCCAGAAGCTGAAAGTACCAGCAGGTGTTAAATCAAGAGTGAAATCGAGCAAGGTCAGCTTCGAAGATTGACCTTCACCAGGGTTGGCAAGCACTTGTGCTATTTGGCTGAAATCTGCCGGGATCTGACCTAGTAAGTAGATAATGACTGCAATAGCTGCACCGACGTACACCACAAGTTGGATCAGGTCACTCCAGATAACCGAGCGGATACCGCCCATGTAGGTGTAAGCGAGGCCAACGGTGACCAAAATCACCACGGAAGTGATAACGCTGCTTGGGTCAATATTGGTAAATAGAATCATAGATACTGCGATAGCCGCCATATATAGACGAGCACCAGAAGCAAACACACGACCAACCAAATACATCACACCAGCACGCTGCTTAGTTTTCTCGCCAAAACGCACTTTCAGTAGCTCATATACTGTTGAAACTTTGTTTTGATAGAAGCGAGGAATCAGAATTAGAGCGACAAAAATAGCGCCCAGAATACCGCCAATATTAGTCGCTAGGTAAGTGAGGTCGCCACGGTAGCTCGATTCTGGTCCACCTAAAAACGTCGCTGCTGACTGTGAGGTTGCGAGTACTGAGATAGCCACCACCCACATTGGCATTGAGTTACCGCCTAAAAAATAGTCCTTGGTACTCGTGATTTTGGTTCGGCTGAAATGCCAACCTGTGAAGGCGATAACAACGAAGTAAATCGCAAATACCGCCCAATCCAGCGAAGTAAATAGTGAATTCATAGCAGCTCCATAGCATGAATAGATAAGAAGGTGTTTATTATTATTTTTTCAGAATGACAGTTTGAATAATGAGTTTCAAAACCTATTCCTTGGTGGAATAGTGACCAGAGGTTTTCTTTGATGATGCTCCCATAAGGTGGTGTGAGCTATTCCAAATGAGAAGGTGGAAAGGAATAATTATTCCAATGGAAAGGCAAAACTCGTTATGATGATGACAGTTGAAAGAGGAGAGGATTAGAGTGAAAGGCATTGCTAAAGTAAAAGCGTTATTACCAAAGCTCTCTCCATCGGATTCGCTGGTGGCACGATATGTATTGGATCACCCGCAGCAGGTCAAGCAGCTCTCTTCCCCTGAATTAGCGAAAGCGGTAGGTGTGAGCCAGTCAACGATCGTCAAGTTTAGTCAGAAGATCGGTTATAAAGGCTTTTCTGAAATGAAGGTGAAACTCTATCAGAGTGATATGAGTTATCAGCCCGTTTCCCAGCGAGGGATACACGGCACCATCACTAGAAAAGATTCGCCAGATACCGTGATGGAAAAACTTCTTGCAAGCAAAACACAATCGCTTGAACGTACCGTGTTATTAAATGAGGGCGAACAGCTGAGTAATGCCGCTGACTTACTGCACCTTGCTAATAGAATCCAAATTTCAGGTGTCGGAGCATCATCTCTAGTTGCGAAAGATTTCGCTTATAAGCTGATGAAAATCGGTCATGCGGTTCATGCTGAGCCAGATGCTCATATTCAGATTGCCAACGCGGCATCGCTTACTGAAAATGATGTGTTGGTAGCGATTTCCTATTCAGGAAAAACCAGAGAAGTCGTAAAGGTGGCTCAGCTAGCGAGATCGAAGAAGGCCAAAGTGATTGTGATTAGCCAGTTATCTCCCTCGGCTTTGGACAAATATGCTGACATCAAACTCATTTCGGCGGCTGACGAGAATCATATTCGTAGTTCCTCTATCACAGCACGTGATAGCCAACTTTATATTACTGACTTGTTGTTCATTGCGTTAACTCAGCAAGAAGAGCAAGCCGACCAATTAATCGAACAAAGTAAATCTGCGGTAGCGGAATTTAAGCAATAGAAGGACATATTATGGGACCGTTGTGGGTTGATGTTGCAGGCTACGAACTGACTGCGGAAGACAAAGAAATTTTAGAGCACCCAACCGTTGGTGGTCTCATTTTATTTGCTAGAAACTACCACGATAGCAAGCAGCTATCGGCTTTAAATAAAGAGATTCGCAAAGCGGCTAAGCGTCCTATTTTAATTGGTGTTGACCAAGAAGGAGGACGAGTACAGCGTTTCCGCGATGGCTTTTCTATTATCCCTGCTGCTCAAGAGTTCGCGACTCAAAAGAATGGTGAACAATTAGCTGAACAAGCTGGTTGGTTGATGGCAGCGGAGCTGATTGCTCACGATATCGATCTAAGTTTTGCACCAGTATTAGATAAAGGTCATCAATGCAAAGCGATTGGCAACCGAGCATTTGGTGAAGATATCGATACCATCGTTCGTCACAGTAGTGCATTCATCAAAGGCATGAAGTCGGTTGGTATGGCGACAACTGGAAAGCACTTCCCTGGTCATGGTGGTGTGATAGCCGATTCGCATCTAGAAACGCCTTACGACCCTCGAGACGATATCTTTGAAACCGATATGGCGACCTTTAAGGCGCAAATTGAAGCGGGATTATTAGATGCGATGATGCCTGCACACGTGGTTTTCTCTCATTATGATGACCAACCAGCAAGTGGCTCTCAATATTGGTTACAGAAAGTATTGAGACAAAAACTGGGCTTTAAAGGTCTGATCTTCTCTGATGATTTAACGATGGAAGGCGCTGCGATCATGGGCGGACCAGCCGACAGAGCAAAAGCAGCCTTGAGTGCGGGCTGTGACATGGTGTTGATGTGTAATAAACGAGATGCACAAATTGAGGCTCTTGATCACTTAGCGATTCAAGAGGTGCCTTTAGCCAACTCATTGCTTAAAAAACACAGCTTTGATTTGCCGACTCTTCACTCTGATACCCGATGGAAAGAGGCTTCAGAGCAGATTAAGCGAATGCTAAACGATGAGTGATAAATAAACACTCTACAAATTTAAAGAAGGCGATATGAGAAATATCGCCTTTTTTGTTTGTATTGACTGTGGTTTAAGCTAGTAATCTAATTAAAACGACTCAAAACTCACGTGTAAATTAATATTTACACTAAATGTTTTTTATTGT
The DNA here is from genome assembly GCF_013114585.1 of Vibrio sp. 99K-1. Lineage (NCBI taxonomy): Bacteria > Pseudomonadati > Pseudomonadota > Gammaproteobacteria > Vibrionales > Vibrionaceae > Vibrio > Vibrio sp. 99K-1. The sequence goes on along the minus strand of NZ_VTXF01000037.1, from coordinate 21,178 downwards.
TTACGCTTGCAATCGTTTTTGTAGCTGTTATTGTGTTTTTAAAGATTGTTAACCCAAATGGAAATGTTGGGTGTAAAAATAAATATACAGGTTGAGTTATGCAGAAAAGTGAATTAAGCAATGTCAATATTATCGACGAACAGGTACTGATTACTCCTGAGGAGTTAAAAGCAAAACTGCCTTTGAGTGATAATGCTCGTCGTTTCATTCAAGAGTCTCGTCAAACTATCGCAAACATCATCCATAAGAAAGATCACCGCATGCTGGTTGTATGTGGCCCGTGTTCTATCCATGATGTTGAAGCGGCAAAAGAGTACGCGAAACGCCTAAAAGCTTTATCTGCGCAACTTAGTGATCAACTGTATATTGTTATGCGTGTTTACTTTGAAAAGCCTCGTACTACGGTGGGCTGGAAAGGTTTAATCAACGACCCTCATCTAGATGGTACTTTCGATATTGAGCATGGTTTGCATGTAGGTCGTGAACTATTGGTTGAACTTGCTGAGATGGAAATTCCACTGGCAACAGAAGCACTAGACCCAATCAGCCCGCAATACCTAGCAGATACATTCAGCTGGGCGGCGATCGGCGCACGTACAACGGAATCACAAACGCACCGTGAAATGGCAAGTGGTCTTTCAATGCCTATTGGTTTCAAAAACGGTACAGATGGCAACCTAGGCACAGCAATCAATGCGATGCAGGCAGCTTCTTCTAGTCACCGTTTCATGGGTATCAGCCGTGAAGGTCAAGTTGCACTATTAACTACTCAAGGTAACCCAAACGGTCATGTTATTTTACGTGGCGGTAAGCAAACAAACTACGATTCAGTATCCGTACACGAATGTGAGCAAGAGCTTGGTAAATCAGGTTTAGAAGCAGCACTGATGATTGACTGTAGCCATGCTAACTCTCGCAAAGATTTCCGTCGCCAGCCTCTGGTTGCCGAAGATGCGATTCACCAAATCCGTGAAGGTAACAAGTCGATCATCGGCCTTATGATTGAAAGCCATATCAACGAAGGAAATCAATCTTCTGATATACCTCTCAATGAGATGAAATACGGCGTTTCAATTACCGACGCGTGTATCAATTGGGACACAACTGAGGCACTATTGAAACATGCACATACGGAACTAGTCCCGTTCTTAGAGAACCGTTTGAAAGGTTAGTCAGAGTTTAAAAGTTTAGTGCCTCATCTAATGGGGCATTTTAAGATCTGTTGCTAACGAAATCGGCGTTGGTACGGGCTTATAGATTAGTAAGGAATAAAATGGCCGTTGAACTGAACGAATTACGCGACCAAATTGATGCTGTCGATAAACAGATGCTGGATTTACTGGCTCAGCGACTTGCTCTTGTTGAGAAAGTTGGTGAAGTGAAAAGTGAACATGGATTACCTATTTATGTGCCGGAGCGTGAAGCGGCAATGTTGGCGTCTCGTCGTCAAGAAGCAGAAAAAATAGGGGTTCCACCACAGCTCATCGAAGATATTTTGCGTCGAACTATGCGTGAATCTTATGCCAGCGAAAAAGACTCTGGTTTTAAGTGTCTTAACCCAGAATTACGTTCAGTGGTTATCGTTGGTGGTAATGGTCAGCTGGGTGGCTTATTTGGCCGTATGTTTAAGCTTTCTGGCTACGAAGTGAAAGTCCTTGGTAGTCAAGATTGGGATAAAGCCGATGAAATCCTAGATAACGTTGGTCTTGTGGTTGTAACCGTTCCAATTCACTTAACGGAAGGTGTGATTGCGAAACTTGGTAACCTGCCAAGTGATTGTATTCTTTGTGATTTAACATCGATTAAATCAAAGCCGCTGCAAGCAATGATGAACATGCACCAAGGCCCTGTTGTTGGTCTTCACCCTATGTTTGGTCCTGATGTACCAAGCCTAGCGAAACAGGTGATTGTTTACAGTGATGGGCGCGGTTCTGAAAGCTACCAATGGCTACTGGAGCAATTTAGTATCTGGGGTGCGAGCCTATGTCAGATGGATGCTGCTGAGCATGACCACGGCATGACTCTGATTCAAGCGCTTCGCCACTTTACCTCTTTTGCTTACGGTCTACACCTAAGCAAAGAGAACCCGAATATCGACCAACTTCTGAAGCTTAGCTCTCCAATCTACCGTCTAGAGATTGCGATGGTTGGTCGTCTATTTGCTCAAGACCCGAACTTGTACGGTGACATCATCCTATCTTCAGATGAAAACATTGAGATGATTCGACGCTTCCACCGTTGTTTTGGTGAAGCACTCGAGATCTTAGACGGAAAAGACAAAGCCAAGTTCGTTGAGAGCTTTAACCAGGTGAGTGATTGGTTTGGTGACTACTCACAGCAATTCTTGCAAGAGAGTCAAAGCCTGTTAAAACAAGCACATGACTCGATTCATCGCGGTTAATAGTGTGGTTTGAAAAATAAAAAAGAGCGACCATTTGGTCGCTCTTTTTGTTTGTGTTAAATGCCGATATTGCATCTGGCCTATAGTAGGCGAAATGCATTTTGATCATCATGGGCCAAACGAACAAACCTAGTTAGTCACGATAGGCTCTTTGTTATTCTCGTTCGATACTCGGTTATCATCGCTGGATACCGTGTCGATAGTTGAACTGATGTAAGGTACGTTAGTTAGGTTGATCTGCAAGCGAACCACGTTATCAATCAGCTGAACGAGTGGGCCCCATTTCACCTTTTTCTCTTTCTCAAACACGTAATTGAAGTTTTCTGGTGTCCAATCCATCAAGTATTGAGGATTCAATGAGCGACCAAGGAAGCGTACTTCATAATGTAGATGTGGCCCAGTTGAGTTACCTGAGTTCCCACAGCTCGCAATCACATCACCTTTACTGACAAACTGACCGCTGCGAACTTTGAATTTTTGCAGATGCGCGTAAGAGCTCATGAAGCCGAAAGAGTGGCGCATAGTGATAAAGTTACCGAAGCCTTTCTTGCTTGGACGAACCGTTTCAATCACACCGTCCGCTGGCGCTAAGATATCTTCGCCGCGCTTACAAGTAAGGTCGATACCAGTATGGTTGTGACGTTTGCCTGTAATTGGGTTTGTACGGCGACCGTAAGAAGACGAGATACGTTGATATGCCATCGGGCTATCATTAGGAATTAAGCGGAACATGGTAGCTCTTACCGCGGAATCGACTGCCGCAGCATCAATACGGTCTTCTAATGAAACCTCATCGGTGTGTAATTCTTCATCAGCCAGGCCAAGAACGGACTCCACATCGAATACACGCTTACCCAGTAACTGAATCGTGCCTTCTTTCTCAGTCAATGCTTGAGATAGGTTATGGTTGGTTTCAACCTGTTCCGCATATAAAAACTCGGTCTGTTCTTTTTCAACAATCAGAGTTTCAATTAACTGTTGTGCATCACCGGCTTGTGTAGCCAGCTTGTTTTTACTCTCAAGGTGCATGTAGGTAGCGCCACCAATCAATATTGGTACTGAGAGCAGGGACGTCATGCATAAGAGTACGGCTTTTCGACCGAAGTAAAACGTCTGTTCCCCCTGACTTGAGGGAATAGTAATGGAAACTTTTTTAGACATGGTTCTGTATTAACTAAATGCTTCTAATAGAAAAAGGGTAATGGAGACACTATTCCTTACCTAAGTCGGTAAGGTGTTCAATCTCTCTATAAAGCAGTTCATCGTCACCAACGTTAAGCTCAACAAGGCGCTTAAGGTGGCTGATACTATCAATATCTAAATGCTCTATGCGTAAACGCATTGAGGTATTGATGGTAGAGACTATCGTTGCTTCTAATTGAATATTGATATCGCTGTTGGCCAGCTTAAAGCTAACGTGAACAGGGGTATCTTGGCTGAATCGTTGTAATTCATCGCACTGAATGAGTAAACCATGGAGAGACAAGTCTTGCACTGAGCCTGATGCATTTATGTGTTCTTGTGAGATTTCAGTCGGAACTTGATAAACAACTCGTGAAAATTGACGTCTTTCAATCATAAGTATTCTCTCTATATCGATACGTAATACGTAAGCCAGATATATCAAAGGCCGCTATTATCGCGGCCTTTGTTCAAAATACAAGCTTATTTACTTAGCAATACGTTTGTACTTGATGCGGTGTGGTTCTGCCGCTTGTGCGCCCAGAGTCTTCTTCAGCCACTCTGTGTACTCAGTATAGTTACCTTCGTAGAAGTTAACTTGACCTTCATCACGGTAGTCTAAGATATGGGTCGCAATACGGTCTAGGAACCAACGGTCGTGCGAGATAACCATTGCACAGCCAGGGAACTCAAGCAGTGCTTCTTCAAGAGCACGTAGCGTTTCAACGTCTAGGTCGTTGGTCGGCTCATCGAGTAGCAGTACGTTACCGCCCGCTTTTAGTAGCTTAGCTAAGTGAACACGGTTACGTTCACCACCAGAAAGCTCACCGATGATCTTCTGTTGGTCGTTGCCTTTGAAGTTGAAACGAGAGCAGTATGCACGTGCTGGGATTTCGAAGTTGTTGATCTTGATGATATCAGCGCCTTCAGAGATCTCTTGGAATACTGTCTTAGTGTCGTCCATGCTGTCACGGAACTGATCAACAGAAGCAAGCTTAACTGTTTCACCCAGTTCAACCGTACCTGAGTCTGGTTGCTCTGCGCCGCTTAGCATCTTGAATAGTGTTGATTTACCCGCACCGTTGGCACCTACGATACCCACGATTGCACCCTTAGGCATGCTGAACGATAGGTCATCGATAAGAACGCGGTCACCGTATGACTTAGTTAGGTTCTTAACTTCAAGAACTTTGTCACCTAGGCGCTCACCTGGCGGGATGAACAGTTCGTTGGTTTCGTTACGCTTCTGGTATTGGCCAGTCGTCAGTTCTTCAAAACGAGCCATACGAGCTTTAGACTTAGCTTGACGACCTTTAGGGTTTTGACGAACCCACTCAAGTTCTTTCTCGATGGTCTTTTGACGTGCGCTTTCACCAGCTTTCTCTTGCTTCAGACGCTCATCTTTTTGCTCTAGCCAAGACGTGTAGTTACCTTGCCATGGGATACCTTCACCACGGTCAAGCTCTAGAATCCAACCAGCAGCGTTATCTAGGAAGTAACGGTCGTGGGTAATCGCCACAACAGTACCGCTGTAGTCCACTAGGAAGTGCTCAAGCCATGCAACTGATTCTGCATCCAGGTGGTTCGTTGGTTCGTCAAGAAGCAGCATGTCTGGCTTCTCTAGAAGTAGACGACAGATAGCAACACGACGACGCTCACCACCAGAAAGGTGTTCAATCTTAGCGTCCCACTCAGGAAGACGAAGTGCGTCTGCAGCGCGCTCTAGAGCAGCTTCTAGGTTGTGACCGTCTTTTGCTTGGATAAGCGCTTCTAGTTCGCCTTGCTCTTTTGCTAGTGCATCGAAATCTGCATCTGGTTCAGCGTAAGCCGCGTAAACTGCGTCGATACGTTTCAGTGCGTCAGCAACATCAGAAACCGCTTCTTCTACGATTTCGCGAACCGTTTTTGATTCGTCAAGTATCGGCTCTTGAGGTAGGTAACCTACGTTCAGGCCTTGTTGTGCACGAGCTTCGCCATCGATATCAGTATCAATACCAGCCATGATACGTAGTAGGGTAGATTTACCTGAACCATTTAGACCCAAAACACCGATTTTAGCGCCAGGAAAAAAGCTAAGAGAAATGTCTTTAAGAATTTGACGCTTAGGTGGAACAGTTTTGCTCACCCGAGACATGGTATATACGTATTCAGCCATTGCCGATCGATCCTAATTATTGTTCAAAATTGTTAGCTATTTTATACCAATATCCCTAAAGATGTTACTCCTTGGAAAGAAAAGCCATTCTTGAACGAATCCTTACTTACTATTGTCACATTGGTTATTAAAACTATATTTAATATGCTTCTTAGATGAAGTGTTAAATATTAATAATATTTACACTCAATTCCTTTACATTTTATGTGATGTCGGGCGTAAATAGATTTCACGTATTCATACACGCACTAAGGAAAGAGCGAATGTTTTTCCGAATTGGTAATACGAAGGTTGCTGTGGCTGCATCGGCAATCTTGTCTTCATTTTCACTAGCTCCAGTGGCTATGGCTAGCAATGCCTCAGAGCTAGAAATGCAGCGTGATGTTTATGATAGAGCGCAAGAGGTTTTAGACAACCGTGATCTAAAAGCTTACTCAGAACTGCGCAGCAAAATTCAAACATACCCTCTCACGCCTTACACCGATTATCGTGCTTTTCTTATCGGTCTTGGTGATCGTACTCCGGCTGAAGTGGATGCGTTTATTGAAGAGAACAAAGCCTTGCCATTTTCTAATCGTATGCGAGCACCATATTTAGATATGCTGGCTTCTAGAAAACAGTGGCAAACCATCCTTGAGTTTCAAACTAAAGAGCCAGTGGGCGAAAAGTACCAATGCATTTATTACCGAGCGAATTATGAGCAAGGTAATCAAGAACTGGCTTTTAAAGGGGCGAAGCAGCTTTGGTTGAGCGGCGATGGTGTTGATGACGCTTGCGACCCGCTATTTAAGAGTTGGGATCAAGCTGGCTTAAGAACTGATGAGCTGATTTTAGAGCGTATGCTGTTAGCGTTTGATGGGCGTAACGGTAAGCTGATGAACTATCTGATCAAGCAATTGGATCATGATGAGTCAATTGCTCAAGCTAAGCAGATGAAGGCGTTATACAACAAGCCTGAAAACGTGCTCACATTCGCGAAGAAGTATCCAGCCAATGAGTTTTATCAAGCTCAAACGGAGTTTGCTTTTAAGAAGCTCGCAAGAAAATCGGCTAGCAGTGCCCAGGAAATATTTGATGATGTCATCAAGGCCCAGAAGTTTTCTAAAGAGAAATCTCAAGAGCTCGCTGATTACCTGACTTTCCGTTTAATCAATACCGATTCTGAAGAGTTGATGGAGTGGCGAGACGAGATGTTGGCGAGTTCGTCGAAACAAGTCTTATTGGAACGTCGTGCCCGTTTGGCTATTCAGCATGCCGATTGGGCTGGATTGAAAGAGTGGATTGCCCTCTTAGACGACAAGCACCAAGCTTCATTGCGTTGGCAATACTGGTTAGGCAGGGCTGAAATAGCAACTGGAGATACCGAAAAGGGCAACCAACGTCTGTCTGATATTTTAGGCAAGCGTAATTTCTACAGTGTTGCGGCGGCTAAGCAGTTAGGTAAGCCTATTCAGTACCCTACATCAACGCTCAAGTATAATGCTGAAACAGTGAAGCCTTTTAGTACTTCGCTGATTCGTATCGATGAACTGATTACTCGCGATAAAATTGCCGCCGCTAAAAGTGAATGGCGCTGGCTACTGACCAATGCAGATAAAGAGCAAAAAGAGATGCTTGCCGCTTACGCTGCGACACAGCGTTGGAATCACTTCACTGTGATTGCGAGTATTTCAGCGAAAATGTGGGATAACATTGCGCTGCGTTTTCCGGTTGCTCATAAGTGGTGGTTTAACTTCTACGCGGAGAAGCATGATATTGATCCAATCACCTTGATGTCTCTAGCAAGACAAGAGAGCGCGATGGATTCAGAAGCTCGTTCTCCAGTTGGTGCACGTGGTGTCATGCAAATTATGCCAAAGACAGCGCAATACACCGCGAACAAACACAAGATTAAGTACAAGGGTAGCGATGATCTTTACGATGTCGGCAAGAATATCGAAATTGGCAGCCACTACTTAGATGGTTTGCTCTCTCAATATGACAACAACCGTATCTTTGCTTTTGCTGCCTACAATGCAGGTCCAAGCCGTGTTAAGCAGTGGCGTTCTCGCAGTGACGAAAAGCTTGATGCCTTCGCTTTTATTGAGATGATTCCATTCAAAGAGACACGCGGTTACGTTCAGAACATCTTAATGTTTGAGACTTACTATCGAGACATCTTGGGTGAGCAGGGCGAGTTTTTGGCTCCCCATGAGGTGAAAGCTAAATACTAGTGGTCGATAAGGCCTGAAACTGAGTGACAATTGAAGGCAGTGAGTGCGAACCATTTCCGCTTACTGCCTTTTTACATTGGATCACATCCAGTATTTCGGTATAAAGTGGTAGACGCTTTCAATCGATAAGCGACTCTTTAAAGTCTGAATTTAAAAGTAAGTGTAGAGATATGGCATCACAACCTGAATATGATAACTGGCAACAACTCATGGATTTAGTTAAGACAGCGGTTGAGAAAGATCAGCATGAACTGTTGTTGACCATGATGATGACGCCCGATGAGCGAGATGCTCTGGTTGCTCGAATTAATATTTTTTGTGAGCTAATGAAAGGTGAAATGTCTCAAAGACAAGTAAGCCAAATGCTGGGAGTCGGTGTGGCAACCATCACCAGAGGCTCGAATGAGCTCAAGGCAAAATCAGAACAAGAGAAAGCGATTATTGCCGATCTGCTGCTCAAGTAATGATGGCTTAAGCTATCACTGAATAGCGAGAGTGCGAATTGAAAAAAAACGCTAACTGAGGGTTAGCGTTTTTTAGTTTCTAGAGCTTGCAATCGAGCTGCTAGAAAGCTTGAGAAGCATTCATTGGTTAAGCCGAGAAATGCTCAGGGTTCACAAATGGGATCAGCGCTAAGATTAACGCTTGGTGATAGACCGAGCTACGTGAAAGCTGGTTATGTGTCAGTAAACCAATCGCTCCACCTTTTTGTTTGATATTGTCAGTACCAAATACTTCATCCATCACATCCCCGAGTTCGTTAGCGTGTTCTAGCTTCTCAAGAACGGCTGGTGGCAACATCAGGCTTGCCGAGCGAGATTCTCCACGTTGGCCATTTGATTCAATCACCATCCAAGCAAAGGTAACCCCGCCTTCGATTCCCGCTTCTAACCCAACATAGAAATCCGCATTAGGTTGCTGTTGTGTCGCATTGTGTACACGGTTCACCGCACCTTGATAGGTTTCATCATTACTCATCGGCTGATCGGCAACACTACTTGGCACACTTGCCCCCGTGAACTCAAACTCGGTGTTGGGAAACGCAGAGACAAAAGCACTTTTGACAGCATTGATCTTAGCGGGATTTAGCGAGGCGATGATGACAGATTTCATGTGTTCGATTCTTCTAGTCGGTTGATTCAGTTGGTGCGTGTTAATCGTTCTGCTGGTGCTTAAATCGCTGTTGGTGTTCGTGATACCAGTCGCTTAGTTCATTGAGAGGCATTGGCTTGCCAAAGTAGAAGCCTTGCAGCATGTCGCAATGCGCGTCTTGTAGCCATTGGTGCATCTCTTTGGTTTCGATACCTTCAGCAGTCACGGTTTTACCTTGCGCGTGACACAGTCCGATCACGGGTTTAACTATGTTCTGATTATCTGTTTCGATCAAGGCTTCTAAAAAACCTTTGTCTAATTTAATTTTTTGCGTTGGGTACTCAACCAATTGAGTGATGGATGTGTAGCCCGAACCAAAATCATCGATAGCTAATCGGTAGCCCATTCGAGCGAGTTCGTTGAGTAGCGGGAAACCGTGTGAATTTGAATAGAAGGTCTCGGTGATCTCAAAATCAATTAAGCTTGGTGGAATGCCATTAATCTTTGCGTGTTGTTCAATGAAATCCGCTAGGTGCGTAGTCTCTATCCCTGCGGAAGATAGGTTGATGGACAGCTGAATCGAGTGATCAAATTGACCCTGAAGCTGATGGAAAGAAGCGAAGGCATTCTCGATAACCCAGCGGTCGACAAGCTCAAATAGCCCTGTTTGCTCGGCAATAGGAATAAATTCATTGGGTGCAACCGTACCAAGTTGTTCGGACTCCCAACGCAATAGAACCTCAACCCCAATCACGTGGTTCCCTGCGGCATCCATGTAAGGCATATAAACGAGTTTAAACTCTTCATCGAAGTTTTTATCTCTGAGGGCACGCTCAATATTGGCTTGACGCTGAATAGTTTTATCCAAATCTAACGAGTAATCCGCGAACTGATTCTTGCCAGCATGTTTTGCCTGATACATCGCAGTATCAGCGTTTGAGAGTAGTTTCTCTATGGTATGCCCATCACTTGGGTAGGTCGCGATCCCAATGCTCACGGTAATCGGAAAGCTTCCTGAGTCGGTGATAAAGCCTTTTTGTAGCGGGGTCAGTAATTTTTCTGAAAACTGATGCGCAATATTATCGGCGTTCGTGGGGGCATTGATGTAGACAACGAATTCATCGCCCGACAAGCGTGCAGGCATGCAGTTAGCGCTGTCGCTTTGTTGAAAAAAGTCACATAAAGCAGTGATGCGCTCTGCAAAAGAAACCAGTATTGAATCCCCAATCTGGTGTCCGTATTTGTCGTTCACAAACTTAAAGTTGTCTAAATCGAGATAGAGTACCCAGGTATTGGTTTTCGAGTCAGGGGCTGGCAGAGATTGTTGCACAAACGACTGAAATTGAAGTCGATTGGGGATTTGCGTTAGCTGGTCATTTTCTGCCAACACTTTGGTCTGTTGGTAGGTATTATCGAGCTCTTGGTACATGTCATAAAAACGTTGTGACAAGCGGCCTAATTCATCATTAGTACCTAAGCGCTCAATGTTCTTTCTTTGCTTTTTTTCGACCTGTTGCAGCTGCTTATCCAAGCGCGTGATTGGATTAATCACACAGCGGGATAAAAGCATGAGCAATAAGCCCACACTGACAAAGGCAGACAGAGCAAACGACAAGCTGAGCTCATTCCAGATTGATTTTAGCTTGTTGTCCAACAAAAATTGAGCCGGGTCGAGGGTTGCGTAAAGTTCAGGTCCCAGCTTCACAGACTGAGTTAAACCATGCCCAAGAGTTATCGGTTCATCGGTAAAGAAAAGACTGGTTTGGTAGTCAAACTCTATCTGTTTTCGCAGTGAATTAAACTTATCGAGAGAGACCGAAACGACTAGAAAAAATACATCATTGATCTGTTCGCTTATCGGGGCCGAAACGCTCTTTTTATCAAGTACTTCATAGTGAACAAGCATCCCTTCGCCCTGCGAGTTTTGGATGTAGTCAGTACGTGAGGTTACGTGTTTTTCTTGATACTGACGATCAACAAACTCTAAGACCTTCGGGTCCATCTCTGCAAAGGGGTCACGGCTATTTTCGGCGTAGTAGCTCACGGTACCATCGCCGTCGAGAAGAGCAAGGCCAGTAAAGCTATCGTCGCCATCTTGTAATAACTTTATCGTCTCGTGTAGATCATCGATGAGTGCGAGCTCTTGGCTAGGGTTCTCTTCGGCCAAGAAGAAGCGTTTAATCATGTCACTTTTAGTCAGCGCATAAGAATAGCTGTTCAAAAAAGATCGCGATTGACGAAAGTGTCCGGCGAGCTTTTCCATACTCAATTGCAGAGCATTATCTTCGCGTTTGATGAAACTGTTTTTTTGAGTCGAGTAAATGATATAGCTGGAAGCCGCAGTACTGATCAGTATTACGGGGGCAATCAGAAGTAATATTTTCGTACTTAGCTTCATGGCTATTCACAACATGGTTTATAAATTTGAGCGCGTAAGTTTATGTCACTTGCGGTGAGCTCGCTATTAATTACACGTTGTACGGTGCTTTCCTGTGAAGGCGGTAAGGTTTTGTCTTTATTGATAAAAAGGCTACTAATGAGTTTTCTATTAGGAAGGCATAAAGCAGTAGTAGATAGGGAGGGCCTAGGGGCTCTAAGAGTATTGTAAAAATTGGGGGCTTAAGTATTTGGCCTACTATAGGCCAAATACTTCTATTAGTAAAAAGCGGTTACTTATTCTAACTTATGACAACTTAACTTGAGTCGCTTTGATGTTTTCACTTGGGTAGCAACCAAGGACTTTTAAGTGGCGAGTAATGGCCGTCAACTCTGTGATCGCTTGCTGCATACTATCCGAATCTAGGTGTGCTTCTAAGTCTACATAGAACATCTCTTCCCAAGGGTTACCCATAATCGGACGAGACTCTAGCTTAGTCATGTTGATACCTAAGCGCTGCAGAATCAGTAGCGTCTCTACCAATGAACCTGCTTCTTGTGAAGTTGACATAATCAGTGTCGTCTTCGCAGGGATCTGAGTCGAGACTTCAACAGGTTTACGAGCTACTACGATGAAACGTGTGTGGTTTTCTGTCTGGTTCGCAATGTTGCCTTGGATAGGCTGAAGTCCGTAAAGCTTGCCGCTCGATGCATTACCAATTGCAGCAACATCATCACCATCCAGTTCTTTGACCTTTTTCATTGCGTCGGCTGTGCTAGCACATGATTCAAGAGTTACATCTTTCAGGCGGCTCAAGAACTCACTGCACTGCTGGTGTGGTTGTGGATGCGAGTAAAGTGTTTTGATGTCTTCTAAACGGATATCACTTTTCGCGACTAGGCAGTGTTCAATCGGTTGAGATAGCTCACCAACGATATAAAGCGTGGTGTGCTGAAGTAGGTCGTACACTTCGTTAATCGAACCTGAACTGGTGTTTTCAATTGGCAATACACCGTAATCCGCATGTCCCGATTCTACCGTCGACGCTACTTCTTTGAAGTGATTACAGTTTAACTCAATCAATTCCATATTCTTACGGCTGAAATACTCACGGCTCGCAAGATGGGAGTAGGACCCTTTAGAGCCTAAGAATGCAACGCGAGCCAATGGTTTACGGCTTTGCGGGTTCGCAAGGTTTTGTAGGTATGACTGTTGCAGTAGGACTGAATCTTCAATGATGGTGTGGAACAGCTTGGTAATGTACTGAGCATCTAATTCGTATTTGTCTTTACCGTTGTTAATCAGTTTAACCAACAGTTGTTGTTCTCTTACTGCGTCACGAACTGGCTTTGATGTTTCTACCTTGCTTTTAGCAACTTCGATGCTTAGCTTGCGACGTTCTGAAAGTAGCTTCAGTAGTTCGTCATCTAAATCATTGAGACGAAGGCGGATATCATCCAGTGAAATTGAGCGGTCAGTCATAAATGTGTCCTTATAAAAAAGCCTCCCTAGTGTGGGAGGCTTCTTGTTCGTTTTTGACTTGTTTTTCTAAAACGACTTAGCCTCCGATTTACGGAAGAAAAAAGAAGTCAAAAATAAACAAAGATTGAGTTTGCATAAAAAGTGATTGTTTTATGAATGTTTAAACACAATAAGCAAGCGAGCTACGAGCGTCAAGCAAAAAAATAGCGCCCTGAGGCGCTATTTTTTAATCTGTTATCTTTCCTTATTCTACTTCAGCTTCTAGCTCTTCGATTTCAGGCTTTTCAGCGCGGCGCGCTTCTGGTTTATGGCGTAGCTTGTTGAGTTGACGCTCTAGTTTTTGTTCTACTTCGTTGATAGCAACGTAGAGGTCGTCATGGATTGATGAAGCTACAAGTTGCCCTTTTGGTACGGTTAGTACCGCTTCAAATTTCTTCTTCTTGTTTGGTTCTTCACTAAAGCTCGCTTGGCAACCAATGATGTCTACTTGCCATTTATCCAGCTTTTTAAATTTGCTTTCTATGTGATCACGGATTGCAGAGGTAATGTCGATGTTTTTACCAGTGATGTTCATTTTCATAGAAGTTTTCCTCTGTTGTATCCCTCATGGGTTAACTTCAGATTACGACTTTTGGGAATTTAGAATGTGATCTAGATCTTATTTTGATGGGGTGGAATGAGCATTAAAATCAAATGTGATCTTACGCAAGTCTTGATATCTTTTTGGCGAAAAATGCTTGTTATCCTTATGAAAAACGATAACTTGGAGGCAAGGCTTCGCTAAAAATTAAATCAGTTTTTAGGGGCGTCTTACAGCTTATAGAAAGTGCTTGATGGATATTTATCCAATTGTACTTTGTGACATAGAGCACACGATATGAAGCATCAGGTTAGCTTCTTCAGAATTCGATAAACAAAAGCCGCATAACTTTGCTTATGCGGCTTTTGTGTTTTTAGTCTTTCCTGTCGTTTTTCAGGTTATGACCAATTAATCGTTGGTTTGCAGTAATCTAGCTGTGCCGTTCTCTCTAATTGTATTGATGGCTTCTAACTGTTTATAGATAACGAAATAGCGGTTGATGTTGGCGACATAGGTGACGGGTTCTTTACTGACGTATTTACGTGTAATTATCTCTACGTTCTTGAACCAAACGTTTGGGTTGTAGCCTTTTTTCTTCGCAAGGTTTCTCATCTTTCTGATCTTAGCCGGGCCTGCGTTATAGGACGCCAAGGTAAAGTAAATCTGGTTGTCTGGCGTAATGGCTGGGTCGTCAAAGTATCTGTCCTTAATAAAACGCATGTACTTCACGCCAGCATGAATGTTGTTATCGACTATATGGATATTCTTGATGTTGACGTTTTTGTCTCTCGCAGTGCTAGGGAGAACCTGCATCACTCCGATGGCACCTCGGTGGGAGACTCTGCTTTGATCAAGTCCAGATTCTTGGAAGCCTTGTGCAGACATCATCAAAGGATCGAATTCATACTTACTCGAATACTTTTCAAAAACATCCGCCAGTTTAGCAACGCGGTCAACTTTGTTCGGGTTGAGCGCGCGACCTAACCAACGAGTATTATCTATGTATTTCTTATAGATCACGTTCCCAAGCAGGGTGCCTGTTCGAGCGGTCTTAACGTATTTGTTTATCTCTTTCTTTAGTTGAGGGCTGTCTTTTCTTAATGCCCATGCTATTTGACCATTTTCGCGTAAAGGTAAGTCGTGATGAACTTGGATGTTTTCCATCACATCGATCCAGAGTTTCGCTTTGTGACTGTCCAGAATCGTACCTTGTATATAGCCTTGGTTAACGAGTTCGATCAGTTCATAGTCTTGCAGTGACTCTTCGATGAAGTGGACATGCAGCGGCGGTAAACCTAGCTCGTTGAGTTCTTTATTGACCCTTTGCACGCTTTCGAAGTAGCTAGAACTTGCCCTAATCCATACTTCCTTACCACTGAGTTGCTTGATCTCGGTGATCGCTTCTGAATTCTTGCCTGTGATAATGAGCTCTTTACCGTCTTTAATCATAGGGTCTGAAAAGTCGATCACCTTTAATCGCTTATCGGTGACGGTCAGGTTTGCAACAGCAACATCGCCATAGCCTGACTGTAAAGAAGGGAGCAGGTCATCTCGCTGCACAGGAATAATTTGAACGTTCAGGTAAGGGTGTTTCTTACGAAGGCTTTTTTCAAAATGGTAAAGCATCTCGGCAACGATGCCTTTGGGCTTGCCATCTTCTATGTAGTAAAAGCCGAGGTCAGCAGAGACAAGCACTCTCACCGTTCCTTTGGTTTTGAGTACATCGAGATCCCCCATGTAAGGCTTATTGCTTAATGGCGAGAGTTCTAACGCGTGGGAAAATTGGCTAAATAGCACGATCCCAATAAATAATAACAACCTACTCACATCCACACTCCATGTTGATGTTTTGTTAAAAGTTATTTATTGAAGATACCGTGTATTGTTCGATTCATCAAGTTCGTGGTATGGGTTTAAAAAAGCGCGCTAGTAAATTAGCGCGCTTTTTTAGTCAGGAACAGAATGGTTGGCTAAGGTAGTGGGTTCAGCTCAATCAAGGCTTCTGTTCTTTGGATCGCGTCCTCAAGGCCAAGCTGTTTGTAAGCCTCTAGCTGAATTTTTAGAGACTTACGCGCAGCGATAGTATCTGGGTAAGTCTTTTGCAGTTCTTGCGTTCTATTGATTGCAGCGATCCAAGCTTCACGACGTAGATAGAAATCTGCCGTTGCTAGGTCGTAATCCGCCAAACGGTTTTTAAGTGCGAACATGCGTTTTTGTGCATCTTCTGCGTAAGGGCTTGCTGGGAAGCGCTCTAGTAGTCGTTTGAAATCAGCAAAAGCGAGTTTTACTGGCTCAGGATCTCGGTCGCTACGGTCGATATTAAAAATATCGTGCATAAAGTTTCTGTCTTGTGCCATGTGCGTTAGGCCGCGCATGTAAAGAACCCAGTCTTGTTTTTCGTGAGTTGGGTTTAAACGCAAGAAACGTGAAATGGTCGCTAGGCCAAGCGCTAGGTCATCATTTTTGTAGTAAGCGTAAATCAGGTCTAGCTGTACTTGTTCAGAATAGGCGCCGAAAGGGTAACGAGAGTCTAGGGCTTCTAGCTTTTCAATGGCAGAAAGCCAGCTACCACTTTGCAGCGATTCTTGCGCCTCAGAGTAGAGAACCGATGGCGGTACATCTGGCACTATCTCTTCGGTACTTGAACAACCAGCCAAGAGTGATACGGCTAATAGACCCGCTAAAGTAAGGTGTTTCATGTCAGGCGTCGATTCCTTGAATTAAATATTTCGTAAGCTTCCGTTACTTTCTAACCAGTAACAGATACAATGATGCAATTATTCTATTTTATCCATACTAATGGGTATTAGTCTCACGGTTTTTAAAAAAGTTCGATATGGCTCAGCAGATCACATTAACAGACACAGTAAAAAGCAGCCAGTTAGGTCAACGTTTAGACCAAGCTGTCGCTGAACTATTTACCGATTTTTCTCGCTCTCGTATTAAAGAGTGGCTTCTTGACGGCAAAGTCCAAGTGGATGGCGAAGTTATTACCAAGCCACGCGTTAAGGTTATGGGCGGAGAAGAGATCATCTTACAAGCTGAACTTGAAGATGAAGAGCGCTGGGAAGCACAAGACATTCCTCTAGACATTGTCTTTGAAGATGAACATCTACTGGTGATCAACAAGCCACGTGATTTTGTTGTTCACCCAGGAGCAGGTACGCCGGATGGAACCGTGCTAAACGCGTTGCTGCACCACTACCCACAAATCGCTGAAGTACCTCGTGCAGGTATTGTTCACCGTCTCGATAAAGACACAACAGGTCTTATGGTTGTTGCTAAAACAGTACCAGCACAGACTCGCCTTGTTCGTGCATTGGCTAAGCGTCGTATTACTCGTGAATATGAAGCGATTGCAATCGGCAAAATGACCGCTGGTGGCATGGTAGAAAAAGGCATTAGCCGCCACGCAACCAAGCGTACTTTGATGGCTGTGAATGAAACGGGTAAGCCAGCGGTAACTCACTACCGTGTTGCTGAGCACTTCCGTGAACATACACGTATTCGTCTACGCCTAGAAACGGGTCGTACTCACCAAATCCGTGTACACATGTCTTACCTTCAGCATCCACTGTTAGGTGATATTGCATACGGCGGTCGTGCTCGTATTCCAAAAGGCGCATCAGAAGAACTAACGAAGATGATTCGTGCTTTTGATCGCCAAGCACTACACGCGGTTATGCTTAAATTTGTTCACCCAATCACGGGCGAAGAAGTTGAGTTCCACGCACCTGTGCCAAATGACATGGTTGTAATGGCTGAAGCATTGCGTGTTGATGCTCGCGATAACCTAGAAGAAGACATTTAATTATGTCGATGATCATCCCCAACTGGAACGCACCAAGTAACGTGAAGGCTTTTGCTTCGACGCGTGTTGGTGGTTTTTCTGCTGATGCATATCATGGGCTAAACCTTGGTATGCATGTTGGGGATGATGCTTCATTGGTTGAACGTAACCGCATATGGCTTACGCAACACGCTAACATGCCAACTGCACCGGTATGGCTAAACCAAACACATTCTACAGATGTGGTTACGGTTTTAGAGCCAACAACCAATGTTCTCGACGCGGATGGCGCATTTACTCCAGCGACTGGGGTTGTGTGTTCAGCGATGACTGCAGATTGTTTGCCAGTGATCCTCACGGATACCAAAGGTACTCAAGTTGCTGCGGTTCATGCCGGATGGCGTGGTCTTGCTGGTGGTATTCTTGAAAATGCAGTCGCAAAGTTTTCTAATCTCGGCTCCGATAACCAGATTATCGCTTGGCTTGGCCCTGCTATTGGCAAACAGGCCTTTGAGGTTGGTGATGATGTGTTAGAAGCTTTCGTTAGTTTTGATCCTCAAGCGAAGCTTGTATTCAAAGCGAAAACTGAACCGGGCAAATGGTTAGCGAACATGTCTCAACTTGCAACACAGCGACTTGCTAAAGTTGGAGTTTCGCAAGTAACGGATTCGAACCTTTGTACTTTTGCCGATTCTGATGCTTTCTATTCTTATCGTCGAGATGGCGTTACTGGCCGTCAGGCTACCTTTATTTGGCTAGAGTAACGTTTAGTAAGTGTCCGCTTTTATCCAGCGCAATTATATTTTTATATAAACTCTATTCTTCATTCCTATCCCTTGAAAATCCGCGTTACCGTATCCATCTTCTAACCATAAGATAAACATATCTAAGAGTAGGAAGGTTGGCATGCGTCTCGATCGATTCACTAGTAAATTTCAAATTGCGATATCTGATGCTCAGTCGCTCGCATTAGGTCGTGATCACCAATATATAGAGCCTGTACACCTAATGGTGTCGCTATTAAATCAAGATGGTAGTGCGATTCGTCCATTGCTTACCATGTTGAATATTGATGTGGTTCAGTTGCGTTCAAAGTTAAGCGAAATATTAGACCGTGTACCGAAAGTAAGTGGTATCGGTGGTGATGTTCAGCTTTCGAATACAATGGGTACTCTGTTCAATCTATGTGACAAGGTCGCACAAAAGCGCCAAGACACATACATTTCTTCGGAAGTCTTCCTACTTGCCGCAATTGAAGATAAAGGTCCTTTAGGTAACCTGCTTAAAGAGCTAGGTCTTACTGAGCAAAAATTATCTCAAGCTATCGAGCAGGTTCGTGGCGGTCAAAAAGTTGATGACCCAAATGCCGAAGACCGACGCCAAGCGTTAGAGAAGTTCACCATCGATCTGACTGAAAGAGCGGAGCAAGGTAAGCTCGACCCTGTTATCGGTCGAGATGACGAAATCCGCCGTACCATCCAAGTACTTCAGCGTCGTACTAAGAACAACCCAGTCATTATCGGTGAACCTGGTGTTGGTAAGACAGCTATCGTTGAAGGTTTGGCTCAGCGCATTATTAACAATGAAGTGCCAGAAGGGTTAAGAGGCCGACGCGTACTTTCATTAGACATGGGCGCTTTGGTCGCTGGTGCTAAATACCGTGGTGAGTTTGAAGAGCGTTTGAAGTCAGTTCTCAATGAGTTGTCTAAAGAAGAGGGCAATATCATTCTTTTCATCGATGAAATTCATACCATGGTCGGCGCTGGTAAAGGTGAAGGCTCTATGGATGCGGGTAACATGCTGAAACCAGCATTAGCTCGTGGTGAGCTTCATTGCGTTGGCGCGACGACTCTTGATGAATACCGTCAATATATAGAGAAAGACCCAGCGTTAGAGCGCCGTTTCCAAAAAGTGCTGGTCGATGAACCAACGGTTGAAGACACGGTGGCGATTCTTCGTGGCTTGAAAGAGCGTTATGAGCTTCACCATCATGTAGAAATTACCGACCCAGCGATCGTGGCTGCAGCAACACTATCTCATCGATATGTTTCTGATCGTCAACTGCCAGATAAGGCAATTGATCTGATTGATGAAGCCGCATCGAGTATCCGTATGCAGATCGATTCAAAACCTGAATCTCTGGATAAACTCGAGCGTAAGATCATTCAGCTTAAGATCGAGCAGCAAGCGCTAACTAATGAAAACGATGAAGCAAGTGAAAAGCGTCTTCGCACCTTACAAGCGGAGCTTTCTGATAAAGAGCGTGACTTTGCTGAACTTGAAGAAGTGTGGAACGCTGAGAAAGCAGCACTGTCTGGCACGCAACATATCAAATCAGAGCTAGAACAAGCTCGCATGGATATGGACTTTGCAAGACGTGCTGGCGATCTAAATCGAATGTCTGAACTGCAATATGGTCGTATCCCAGAGTTGGAGAAGCAACTAGACCTTGCTACCCAAGCTGAAATGCAAGAGATGACCTTACTGCGCAATAAGGTTACTGACGCAGAAATTGCAGATGTCTTATCTAAGCAAACGGGGATTCCGGTTTCCAAGATGTTAGAAGCAGAAAAAGAGAAGCTTCTAAAGATGGAGGGTGTTCTGCATAAGCGCGTTATCGGCCAAGGCGAAGCAGTAGAAGTGGTTTCGAATGCGATTCGTCGTAGCCGTGCTGGTTTATCTGATCCGAATAAGCCAATTGGTTCTTTTCTATTCCTTGGCCCTACAGGGGTAGGTAAAACGGAGCTCTGTAAAACGCTTGCTAACTTCATGTTTGATAGTGACGATGCAATGGTACGTATCGACATGTCTGAGTTTATGGAGAAACACTCTGTTGCTCGTTTAGTTGGCGCGCCTCCGGGCTATGTCGGTTACGAAGAGGGTGGTTATTTAACTGAAGCAGTGCGCCGCAAACCATATTCAGTAATCTTGTTAGATGAAATCGAGAAAGCACACCCAGATGTTTTCAATATTTTACTTCAGGTTCTTGATGATGGACGCTTGACTGATGGACAAGGCCGCACAGTCGACTTCAGAAATACGGTCGTGATCATGACATCTAACCTTGGCTCTTCGAGAATTCAAGAAAACTTCAATACGCTCGATTACCAAGGAATAAAGAATGAGGTGATGGAAGTGGTAGGTAAACATTTCCGTCCTGAGTTTTTGAACCGAGTGGATGAAAGCGTTGTGTTCCACCCATTAGGGCAAGAGCACATTCAATCTATTGCTTCTATTCAGCTTGAGCACCTGAAAAAGCGTATGGAAGATAATGGTTATGAACTTGAGGTATCAGAAAAAGCGCTGAAGCTAATTTCTCAAGTTGGCTTCGACCCTGTATATGGTGCACGACCGTTGAAAAGAGCGATTCAACAGAGTGTAGAGAACCCATTGGCGAAAGCGATACTTGCTGGAAAAATCAACCCAGATAAGAAAGTACAGCTATTAGTTAATAACGACAGAATTATTGCTCACCAGTAATTGGGGCAGAAACAATAGGTACGATTCGCTAAATTTAGTCTAAATCATACCTATTTCGAACGCTTTGTATAAATACTATTCGAACAGTCGCTAGTGGCGGCTTTTTTTCGTTTTTGGCCTTGTGCGCAAGATTATTATCTCTATAATGCGCCTCCGTTGTCAGGGATAACCAAGCGGTTTGAACTAAGCAGCGAAACGGCAAATAAGCATTTAAGATGCTTCAAAAAATTAGCAGGAAAAAGTGTTTGACACTGAATCCCAATTCGCTAGAATGGCCGTCCACTTCGAGAGGCTCCTTGTTAAAAGGAACGCTTAAGAAGTTAAGCTCTTTAACAATTTAAACCTATCAATCTGTGTGGGCACTCGTTGATGAATATCAAAACGTTTTATCGTTAGATAAAACAGATTCTTCGGAATCAAAATGAT
>NZ_VTXF01000036.1:0-54134 GCF_013114585.1 Vibrio sp. 99K-1 | reverse complement strand
AACCATGCATATGTGCATAACACTGCAATAAGCATCGCCGCAAGTTGTGAAATAAAACAAGAGGTCAAGGCTAGAAGTCACTTCTACTAAAACAGGGAGGAATTTAGTTCTTACGTATGCAGGTAATCTTTCATTTGTGTTTGACCGAGCCAGTTACTATATTTTTATCACACCCTACGCAGTAAACTGCTAGTGATATTATTTCTTAATTTTGCGTTTATAATCAGTTACTTACATAGGTTAACCTTTTGCGTATTTTTTGATTAACACAAAACTTCATGTTTTGGCTTTAAGTGATTGATATTGTTGTAGTTTGTGTGGTTAACGGTTTTGGATTATCATAAGAAGATAAGGAGGGACGATAATATGTCATCAAATCAAGAGCACATCGCTTTCAAAATCAGCGGTCATGTATTGGATATAATAAAGGAGACTTCTACAAAGGAGGGGATAAGTTCTAACCTTGCTGCAAAAAAATTATTGACTGATTTTATAGAGAAAGACGCGCTCATAAACGACTTAACAATCACAATGCTTAAGTCTTCTGTTAGGCAGTTAACCATAGTCCAGCGTTACATAAGCACACAGCTTGGTGAAAGCGTAGCGGCAGAAGTTTTCGAAAAAGCATATGAAGATGAACTTGAAATATTGAAATCATTAGGAGTAGATAATGGCTAGTAAAGGTAGCGTTTTTAACTTCATGAGAGGGGGGCAACTCTTCTTTAGTTTCTTTGCTATGACAGTTGGAGTTATCAAGAAAAACTTCATGATGTTTGTCTATGCATGGATGATTATTACCGCGCTAGGTTGCTACTATGTTACAACCGAAATTCACCGAGATTATGGCGTGAAGTGGGCATTATCTTCACTTAATACAAACTACTTTTTCAATGGGGATGTTACGACAGAAATTACATACAAAGACGGTAGAAAAACCTTAGTTCCTTGGAAAAACATTGAATCAAATCAAACAATGAAAAACCATTGGATTTCATTTAAAAACCAAAGTATTTCTATCGCTACTGCTTCTGGATTTATAACTTTCTTTTTATATGGGATGTGGTTCTTTGTTATCAGTAGGTTTGGCGAAAAGCAATCTGATGATAGTTTTATAAGAGGTGCTAAATTCGCCACAGAAAAGGAACACAATAAGCTCGTAAAGAAAGAAGAAAAAGACACTGGAAGAACATCAAACATAACCATAGCAGGTTATAAGCTACCCCCAAAATCTGATAACACTCATATACTACTACTTGGCGCTCCATCGGTCGGTAAAACTGCGACAATAATTGAATATCTACAGCAAGTAAGATCTCAAGGTGGTCGGTGTTTTATCTATGATAGGAACGGCGACTTCACTAAAATATTCTATCGTGAAGGTGTCGATATTATACTCAACCCAAATGACGCTAGAACAGCTAACTGGACTGTTTGGAGTGAGGGTTACGATCAACTCCAGTATAGAACTATTAGTAAAGCTCTAATCCCTGATGTTGGTAATGACCCTTTCTGGTCACAGGCAGCAAGACTTGTGTTTGAATCACTTTGTAAAAAGATTGCGGAAATTGATTTAAGCAGAGGAACAAAGCCTAGCATGGAACACTTAATGACAGTTCTTCTTCGAATGGATGATGAGAAAATGGCTTCCATTCTTAAGGGAACTGATGCTGGTTCAGTGTTTAACATGAACTCTGAAAAAATGGCAGCAAGTATAAGGTCAACATTGACAACGTACATTGAACCATTGAAATACATGCAGCGTGAAAGTGGTCAAATATTCAGCTTCAAAAATTGGGTAGAAAGCGACAGTGACTCTTGGATATTCATTCCAGTAAAAGCATCTGAAATCGATCTCTTTAAACCATTAATAACTGTATGGGCGGAGCAATATTCAAAGACAATATTGGAACGTTCAAGCGATAGCCATAAACAGAACTTGAGATTCAACTTAGTAATTGATGAGTTAGCATCTCTTCAAAAGTTAACAACTCTTGATACCTATTTAAGTGAAGCTCGTAAGTTTGGCGGCAATGCGCTTTTAGGCACTCAAAGTTCAGCTCAAATACAGGATATTTATGGCAACAAAGGGGCTGAGAAGTTGACAGGTTCTATAGGTAACTATGTTATCTTCCGTAACAACTCACCAGACGGCGCGGAATGGTCTAGCAAGTTACTAATGAAAGAAGAAATTCAGGAGGTTAATGACAACTTAACAGTTGGTCATGCTGATGTTCGTGACTCGCTAAACATGAATAAAAACAGAAAAGAGCGAGTGTTGGTTACTCCTTCGGAAATTGTCAACTTACCGGACTTACAAGGTTACATTCGCTTTGGTCGTGGTTACGGATTGCTTAAGTTCACACAGAAATACCCTAAGTATGAAGAAGTAGCCCTACCTTTCATGCCTATGGATAAAGGTCAGCAATCTCCGTTAGATGAACTAGATGAAGCTGCGATCGCTTCTGCTTTTTCGCCTGACAAACCTCAAGTAAGACCAGTAGTAAAAAATGAAGTTCACACAACAAACTACGTCCCTCAATATGGCACTACTGCTCATAAAATGGCGCATTCTAAAGTTGATAACGATGATGTAATAGTAGGCATTACCGCCCCATCCGAATTTATGGATAACCTTAGAAAAAAACAAGCAAATACAACTGAATCTGACTCCTCCGAGGGTGTTCCTGTAAGTAAGGAAAACATTAAAGAAGCACCAAAAGAGAACAATGAAAAGCCTCATGACAAGCAGGAGGACAAGCAACAAGAGACAAAACAGCGAGATACGCAATCAATGTTCACTAGAGGGCTATAGGTATGTTAACAATTTATGGTTCAACATCATCCGGTCACGCTAAGAGCTATTACACCCAAGGGGACTACTACACCAAAGGTAATGACGAAACTGAAAGCCAATTGACACAGTTTTTCGGCGGTTCCTTATCTGAAAAATTAGGCATTGGTAAGCAATTTGATCGAGAGACCTTTGACCAATTGCTCGATGGTCGAGTCAATGATGAAATTCAACTAGGTCGAAAGCTTGGAGATAAGTTCGAACATAGACCTGGTTGGGACTTGACCTTTAGCGCACCAAAATCCGTTTCTATCATGGCTCTGATGGAGAATGGAGATACCCGACTGATTGAAGCTCACCGTCAAGCAGTTGAGGAAACGATGAAATACATTGAAGAAAATCTCGCTTTTGTTAGACGAACAATTGGAGATAAAAATGTATTGCAAAAGGTTGAGGGGCTTGCTTATGCAACCTTTGAACATGGCACATCTCGATTGCTCGATCCCCAATTACACAGTCACAACTTTGTTTTTAACATGGCTCTTGACGAGGGCAAGTTTCGCAGTCTCGAAACTAAACCCATGTTTGATAACATGCTAAAAATGGGACTTTTATACAGGAACGAGTTAGCTACAGCTTGTAAGCGTTTGGGTTATGAACTGACGCAAGGTAAGGATGGTACGTTCGAACTCTCTTGCGTTCCCGATTCATTAATTAAGCAATTCTCTAAGCGCCGAGAAGAAATAGAGCAAGTTGCAATTGAAATGGATTTGCACGGCGGCAAACAAATGCAACGCGCCGCTTTGCTCACTCGAAATAGTAAAATCAAAGCAAACTCAGCCACTTGTAAAAACATGTGGCATGAAGAAGCTGAGCAACACGACTTCAAGCCAGATAATCACATTCCTGAACACCTTAAACAGCGAAACTACGAAGAACATATTCAGCCTAAGTCAGAACGAATTGAGCAAGCCAAACAAGCACTAACAATTTCCATCGACCACTTTAGCCAGTTCGAAGCCGCTTTCAAGATGCCAGAGCTTTTAGAGTTCACTCACCAACATGCGTTAGGTGGCAATACTCAAGAAGAATACATGAAAGCCCTAATGCAACTAAAAAAAGAGGGTGTTATTTTTGACTCCAATTTAACATCCATTAAAGGACAAGGACACTACCTTGTCACAACTAAGGCTCTAGATACCGAAATTGGCATTATTAACGCTTGTCGTGGTGGCTTAGGGGCTTTTAATCCACTTTACAATGAACGACAAATTCAATCTCACATTGAACTAGTTGAACAACGCTCAAAAGAGCAAGGGTTTAGTCATGGCTTCACCAAAGGGCAAGCAGAGGCTTTTACTTTAGCATTATCAACACGCGATCAATTCATCGGTGTTAATGGTCGTGCCGGTACTGGTAAAACTTTTATGCAAAAAGAACTAAAGCAAATGATTGAGGGGGCAGGGTATGTAATGAAAGGTATGGCTCCAACTGGTGAAGCAGCGAAAAAACTGCAAGCTGAATCGGGCATTGAATCGCACACGATTGACTCTTTTCTGCATAAACGTGAAACACGCAAACAGGTACAACGTAAATCGAGACGCACTAAGCCGAAGAAAAAAGAGTTTTGGGTTCTTGATGAAGCCAGTCTAGCGAATGCGCAACACTTTCATGACGTGATGAAAGCAGCCCGTGAAGATAACGCCCGTGTTCTTTTTCAGGGAGACATTGACCAATTAGGATCTGTGGAATGGGGCAAGATATTTAGCCTACTCATAGAGCATGGGATGAGCAGTGTCGAAATGGCTGAAATTATGCGTCAGAAAACAGAACAAGGGCGCAAAGCTGTAGAGTCAGCAATTGACCGTGATTATAAAAAAGTTTTTGATTTGCTGCACACCCGAACAAAAACGGACGCTCGTGTTAGCGATTTAATTGAAGATTGGCAAAAGTTACCACAGGAAGAACGAGATGAATCTTTGATTGTTATTCCAGATATTGCCAGCCGCGATACGGCATCAGAAGCTATTCATGAGTTCAAAGCAGAGAGAGGTGAAATTGGTAATGACGATCACAAGTTGCACATCTTAACTAACAGTCGGTTTAGTGACGCTCAAAAGTCCTATGGACGCTTTTATCAAGTTGGTCATGTGGTTGAGTTCCAGAAAGACTTTAAACGTCTTGGAGTAAAAGAGGGACAGAGGTTTGTTGTTGTAGGCAAACCAGATAGCGACATCGAGACAGTGCATCTAGCGAAGTTGGAAGACGTGCCTGTTCATCTTCTAGTCAACCCTGCTGATTTATCTTCATACAAATGGAAAGCTGGAGGAATGACTTGGAACCCAAACACGATTGCTGGAAAAGCGAAACGTGGCGTTGAAGTCTTCAATGTAAAACAAAGACGATTCTCACTTGGCGAACAGTTTAAATGGACTAAGACCGACAGACAAAACCGCAATGGGGAGCGAGGCATTATAGCTGACATAAATGCTCAAACAGGACAAGTGACGTTAAAGTATGAAAACGGGACGACACGAACCATCAACTTAAACGATAACGATGCTCATACTCTTGATTACAATTACGTTAAGACAGCTTTTGTATCTCAAGGTCTTGATGCAAAGCGTGTGTTTATGATGTCTGAGTTTCATCGTAGAAACCTTGTTAACCAGAAAAGCTTTTACGTCAAGCTATCCCGTATGAAAGAGTTTGTTCATATCTACACGAACAAGAGCAAGGAACACCTTATTGGTGCGCTGGCAGCACGATCTGGTGATAAACAGTCTGCGCTTGAACACGCTACTGATAGAGCTAAGGCTGATCTATTAAAGAGCACCTTTGCGCGGAACGTTGAAGAATCGAAACATAAAGAAAAGGCGACTAAGAATCACTCAGCCACCTCTAAAGAGGATAAAACCAAATCAAAAGAGATTCGACAGTCTCAGAAAGTCAATTTCAGGAAAGGGTTCAGTCGGTAATCTCTTCTTTAGGGAGTGTAGTCTTGGTTTTCATTACCCAGATTGCAGCTCCCAAAAGAATCATAAATCCACTTAAGCTAGCCAAAAGAATCAAATAGTAGTTCATATCACCGCTCCTTTTTGATTTTTAAATCATCTAGGTTTCCACCACTGTTAACATACTCTTCAAACTCTTTCGGCATCCTACCAGTTCCCACATAGAAGATCTCTTTACCATCCTTATGCAAAACATGAGTAGGAACTCTACGTTTGGTCGCTTTAGCTATTACCAAGTCTTCCATGTCAAATCCAGTGGATTCCAAAATCTTGTCAACCTCAGACAAAGCTTGTTTTAGCTTTTTATTTTCTTCGCGGCGGCGTTGTTCTTCTTCTTTTTCACTTGTTTGTTTCTCTTGAAGAATCACATTCATTTTATCAATGAATTTTTGCAACTCGCTAGAGTCTACCGACTTTAACGCTGAGCGAAGAGTCTTTATGTGATGGAATGGTTTTACAAATTCTTGCATGGTAGTTCTTCTTTAAATTCTTTGAATGTTTGCATGACCGTATTGATACCATACAGTTCATTTTTTTGGGATCTTACCACAAGAGATTGAAAACTTTTCGTTTTCTTTAATTGAAGCAGTTGGTTAAGTGAGGCTGATTCGCCACATTGGAATGTGTAGTACCCGTCCATTTGATACAAAATTGCGCCCTCATGCGGAGAGCGCTTATTCACATCGGCTATATATTGGAGCTTTTCAGACTCGTTTTGACCATTAAACTGCACGGAAAAAACAGATGGAGAAAAAAATAAAGCCACTATAGAAGAAAAATAAAGAACCTTTCTCATACATTAGCGCTTCCCAAAACGACCAGTTAGGTAATAATCACTCACAAAATCTTCTCTTTTTTTGCGAGGTGATTTATCACGAGGTTTGCTCATTTTTACGCTATCTGATTGAGTGTCATCCGGTTTTTTATTGAAAGCCCAAAAGATAGCTGCTGGTACAATTACAACCAGAGCAAGAATGACGACTTGAGTTTCTGCATTCATTTTACTTCTCCTTTAGGCTTTTTATTGCCTTTATTTTATATAATCATTGGTTGTTTTTCAATCTCTATTTCTTTGGTGGAAACTCCCTAGTTCCCCAACCAAAATTCCCTTGCGGTATAGGTGGCTTGTTAAAGTTAGCTGCATTCACCTCATTACGCAATCTAGCTTTGTGCTCAAACGATTTGGCGTTGCTTTCTTCTCTTTGCTTTTGAGCTTCTTCAATATAACCACCTGAGCCGTAACCACCCATAGCCATACCGTAGGTTGAAGACGCTTGAGGTGAAGTATACGTCTGATAAGGCATTACGCTATCTTTCGTCTCACTTTTGACATTATTATTACTATTGTCGTTATTATCAATCGGTTTAGTATATGAAACATCACCAAACTGTTCCTTTTCCCAATTATAAAACAACGCCATAGTCTCATTTTGCCAAGGTTGAGCACCAACCTGATCTAATGGGTTCGCTTTAACACCATCCATAATTTCAGCAATATACTGGTGGTGATCTGCTGCATATTCATAGAATTTCTCAGGCATTTGCTTTTCATCAATTACGCCTTGTGCAACTTCATGTTCGACGCGCTCCCAAATCATATTGTTAGCTGGATTCAAGTAATTAGAACGGAACGTATCCATAGTGTTTTCCAGTGAGTCTTGATTCATTTTGTCATAACGAAGATCTACACCACCACTTGCCCCAACAATTCCGGTAATCCAGTCAGGAAGCCCCCAACCAACGGATGCAGTTCCAATTTTAGAGTCCACAGAGCTGTTTTCTTTGGTTTGACGTATTGTGTCTCCAATACCGTCCGATGCTACTTTCACCATTGCTTGTGTAATTGCTTGTTGCTGATGCCCTAGCGTTGGTGCTCCTTGAGAAGCAGAACGACCAATTAGACGAAGTGAATTTTCATCCTGCATTGATTTGTATGCATTCTCAGTATTCTCACCCTGATTAATTCTAACCTCATCCGTTACCGTGTAACCTGAATTCTGGACAAATGACGAATCAAAGTTAGTGGAGTTATCAGAATGCACGGCATCCCCACTAAGAGCGGCGGTTTTGTTAGTTCTTAATGCCCCATTATCTACAACCATATCCGATTCAAGCGCTAAGCCATTGTTTGCCATTCCAAGGTTATAAGCATCCTCTTTAATCAAACCAGCTTGATAACCACTTTCAACTTGATCTGCTGTTAGATTTAATCTCTGATTACCTGACAGCATTCTAGCAACATCAACGTCATTAGCATTGAACGTGTTGGACAGTTGCTCTCTTAATTCATAATGTGCCACATCGTCTGCAACATTCTTAGTCTCAGCACCTTTGAAATACGTCTCAGGGTTAGGTGTTAGATTCCTAATTGCGCCCACATTTGCACCTTGTTGAATATGCTGATTGTATGCTGTCTGTTGTGCAGTGTCGAACGCTTGATCTGGATTCTTATCAACATAACGTTTATCACCTGCTTTCTGACCAGCTTCCAAATCGCCTTGTCTTTCGTAAGCATCTAGTGGATTGATACCATTTTGCTGTAGAGTGCCTTTTTCTGACATCGCTTGAGTGGCAGAAGTTGAAGAGGCGTAAGCGCCCATTTCCTCGATACTTGCTCCCGTTTTTGCTCTAGCCTCCATGTACCCCTTGCCTTGACCTAAACTGTGTTGTTCACTGGCAATTAACTTCTCTTTAGCATTAGGTGTTGTGTTCGTAGCGATAGACGAAGCAGCTTGTTTGGTAGCATTAGCTTGACCCATTGCCATTGCAGCACCACTCATACCCCCAAACTCATCACCAAGACGTTGCGCAGTTTCGCCGCTTTCCATTTGATGAAACGCCGAACCTTGCGCCGCGAGTTCTACTGAGTCTGACTGAGCTAAAAGCTGTCCACTACGAACGTTCGCAGTGGTATTCGCACTGACACCACTAACATACCCATCATGACCGCCAGTGTTTCGAAGTGTTTGAAGACTCGCGTTACCTGCCGCCATGTCGGTCATTCTATGTCCCGCGTTTTCCTGAATATTGAAATCCTTACCTAGTTGCTCACCAGTATTTTCAATATTCCCCTCTGTTTTTGAAGCGATACCAGCTAATGCATGAGCGCTTACACGGAAAAGAGCAACCGCGATAAAGGTAGCCAAGGTAATAGCGGCTGAGCGTTGTTGACCCAATAGGGCTAACGCTTTCATGCTATCAGTCGGACTACTCCACATGCTGATTAAGCCCATTTTTGAGGTTTGAAGATCGTGCATCACAGCCATTAACTGATCTTCGAACATATACACAACACTCGTGTCTAATATTTCCCAGAGCATATAAAAAGCAAATAGCGAGAAGTATGTTTTGAGAGCAGTCGGCATCAATGGCGTTAAACATGCCAAAAGTAAGAACGGTGTACATGCCAAGATAAGCACAAACATCACACCTTTAATGGTTGGTATATATTCGTTGGCTATCGTCCATACCCCGACCGCTTCTGCAACTTGTGTTCGATTTGCTTGGATTTTTACAGCATCTTCCACATTGCCAGTTTCAATTGCTCTTTCTATAGCCGAAGCAGCCAATACGTTTTGTAGGGCGGTTGTGTAATTTGTTCCAGCAACGTTATACGCTGTTTGAAAGGTTGATTCGATCATGCCACGGCATGTAGACGCATCTACCGCATTATTGGGATCAAGTCTAAGTTGAGAGCACATCTCGTCAAAATGACGTTTAAAGGTGGTAGGGTTGTTCATGAGAATGGCTATTTTATCGTATGCAGATCCGCAACTGATATATTCACCACTAGGTACACTGCTACTGTAGTATGTTGTGTAAATCGTGTTGTGTTTCATCTTCGCCAATTCGCTCATTAAACTTGTTGTGCCAGACTTCATTGTGTCTATATTCACATTCCCAAGTGCGTTAGCAGTAGGCGCACAATCAACATAATAGTTCCCAAGAGATTGCATCAAGTAATTGCTGTAGAACTTAGAGGGGGAATTAGTCGCTGTCTTAATTAACTGGAAAGGAGAGCCGTTAGTCAGTTCACCAAAGGGATACGCCGTAGATATTGACAACTGCTCCTTATAGGTTTCAGTCACCAAATTAGCCACCCCTGCGGCTAGAACTAAAATCGATGGAACACTACCAACGCTTTCATATCGGTTGAACGTTTGATCATACACATGGATTGTGTTTTTAGGGGCAACTGTCACCGAGACAACTCCTGCACCAATTATCGCTGTGTAGAGAAAGACAGGCATTTTCGAACCTGCCTGTCCTGACAGTGCATTACTGGTTGAACTGTATGCACTGACCAACACGGCTGAAATTAATCCAGCCCCAAAAAAGGCAAATATCAAACTTTGAAATGGTGAGGCGGTTAAACTAAAAAATAACGCAGCGCGTTTAAAAGCATCGACTGTCTCTTGAAACGAACCATGCGTATAATAGTCCATATCTACAAAAGCATATGATTGGTTTGAGACGACCATCATTGCAGCGAATATAGCGATTTTCTTCCACATAATGATCACTCCTTAATGCTTGTAACGGTACTCGCCGCTTCTTTTTTCAGTCGCAAGAATTGCTCTACAAACTGCTGATTTTGGTTAATGACATTGATTCTAGCCGTCAATTCCGAATCAATTTGCTTTTTAAAATCGCGTGCTTCTTTTAAAAGGTCTTTTGCTAACTCTGCTGGTTGAACATACACCTGAAAGTTACAACGCTTTCCTTCATCGGATGGATTCTTAAGAGTCTGTTGTAAACGTCTTAATGATTCGTAGGTATTTTGATAAAAGTCTCTTGTTGCCATTGATGCATAATTTAATGCGACCACTTCCGCAATGCTGGCTTTGATATGGTCTGCCGCACCCAATTGGAGACCTGCATTTAGCATGGGCACAATAGGAAGCTGAGAGCGTTTGATAAGGTCTTGCGCATTAGCTGGTAACACTGTATCAGGATCTTGGATAGAGTCGGATATTACGCCCAACGTGTCATAAATAGAGTAGTATAAGCTTTTACCAATCGCCTTACATGTGCCATCTTCGAGTTTTTCTTGTCCTGTACCGTACAAGAAGCCCTCAATAGAGTTGGCATTGTTAGGGCAGGATTCAATCGAGATCCCCTGAACAACAGTGTCATATTTTATTTGCACATCACCTAAATATCCTCGAATCAGATCTGCATAGCTATCCATGCCCGTTGCTTTTGAGACATTCTTAATTAGCGAACCCTCTTTAAACAGATTCGTAACGTTGGCAGGGCATTGAGCTATTTCTTTTGTCAGGTCTGAACCAGAGGGAGCGCGACCATCATTCGCGTTGGTGTCTTTATTAAACTCATTCCAAAATCGAGTTGTATTGTCGGTGATTGCTTGAGTGTTTAGCATCTCGCCCCACGTATCAACAACGTCTTGACCTGTTCCCTCACCAAACGCCATAGAAACAACGGGTTTCATTGCTTGACATTCATTGATTTGGATACCGTTTAGAGCGTTAATGATTTGCTCAGCATTTTTTAACGTATCAGACATTTCTTTAGACATAGACTTCAACGCCATATCAATTGCAATATATGGGGCGACAGTGATCATTGATTGCAACTTATCGCCTAAATAATCTGCATCGAGAAAGGCAAACCCCCCCATAAAACCGTCAATACCCCCACAGCCAGCACTGAATCTAGGAGGAGAGATAGTGATAGGGTAATCAGTTTTTACCTTGTTCCTTAACGCAAAATTTCCTCCACTGAGGAATGTTCTTTCTCGCCCTTGAAAACTATCCGCGCCAGAGTACACGGCATTATCTACCCAATCTTCAACCCAACCACCTGCAAAGCTAGGAGCACTAACGGTTATCAACATGGATAGAGTGATACTTTTGAATTTCATATTTAGTTCCTTCTAAGCTCGATAGGCGTGTACGATGGATCGAAATAGCTATCGGTTTGCACATCACTGGTGAACCATTGTTCCGGTGTGATTTCACCACGTAGTAGCCTCACACCTTGAGAAGTGTTTTTTACTAGATTCGTGAATGGCTCAGCGCCTTGCGCAACGGGTATCCAATCATCGCTATTTCTTCGAACTAAGATGGTTGTGGGTGTGCCATAAACATTAAAGCGGTTTACTAACTCAATGTTATCGTGAATGTTGTATTCTTTGATTCCCCAACCGTATTTGTCTTGGAACAAACCCAGTGTGTTTCTGAATATCTTGCAAGCACCGCAAGAGGGTTGAGTGAATACAATAAATGCAAACTCTTCACGGTCATTAATTAAGCGTTCATGGACAATCATTGATTGCTTTTGATTAGAAATATTTTTAATGCTTGGCGCGATAGGATTTTCGAACTGACCACTCAGTGCAGGGTTCTTCAATACGGCTAATTGCTTAACAGCCGCCGCCGCTCGCATTTTTTTTGCCAATACGTTATCGAGTACAAGTAAATCTACGGCAGTGTCAACGGTCGGCTTCATCGTGTGGTAATCGTTCACTTCATCATAGAGCGCCTCTATCTGTTTAGGGTGCATTTCCATGATCTCTGCCATAGGAGGTAGCTCAGGTCGGGAGTAGGTTTCTTGTGTAGGTTGCAGCGCTGCAACTTCTTCTTTTGGCTCATCTGCTTTAGGTTCTTCGTACCAGTAGCGTCCCCGTTCTTTTTTAGCTGGGGAGGGATTTGCTACTGCTAAGTGACTGACCAGCATAAATGAGAGCAAAAATAATAGTTTTCCTTGCATGATTAAGCCTCAAAAAATTGGATTTACAGGTTGAGCTTTAGCACTTTCAATCAAACCGAAATATCGAGAATCGTAGCTAGATGGATGTGTGCCTAATGCAAAAAAATACCCCTCTGGTATTTTTCCGCTAAATTCGAATGCCTCTAGTTCTGGATCTCCCATGCTGTCCAATGCATTACCAAGCCATTTTTCATTGCAGTAAAAGCTTCCTTGTCTATTTTCTAAGGTGTCACCACTGACGCAGCCTACCGACTTTACAAATGGTTGAATGAGTTTTGGCGTAGGAGATTCGAACATGACATACCCCCCTTTTTCAAAGGGGGCGTTCCCTATCCAAAACAAACGATAGGGAAGACTTTCTGTTAGATTGATGGTGAGCTTTGAATATAAAGCGTCAATTGAAAATGCACTGATAGCCAACATCAGTATAAAGGTAATATTTCTTTTCATATATGACCGTCATTATTGCTTATGTTTTGGTCATTATAGCATTTCTATTGCGCTTTTGTACTCGTTATTTTTCTGTATGTTTTGTAAGTGGTATTTAATTGTGTAATCACCAAATGATACTTTTTCACCTTTATTTAATGGCTCTGTCTGGTTGCAATAGGCGGTAAAATTTTCCTTACCATGAACAGTAAAGGCAGGAACACGATCTATTTGATACTCAGTAAACAAAATTGGATCAATGATCACCTCAACAGCATACTTCTCACACGGTTCACTTTTGCACAAAGGGTTCTTCTTTAGTACGTCAGCGATAAATTGAAGAGTCGGCATGACTTTTTTTAGCCCCCCAATACCGCCACGAAGCACCATGACGCCATTAATTTTTTCTAGATCATGAGCATATCTATTAAGTACGTGCATTGGCATTGAGCTACTAATGAATAAGATAGGCTTATCAGAAAAAGGAATGGTTTGATTCACCTCCAGTTCATCTATTGACTTCCATGACTTAGCCCCCATTTGTTTTGATAGTGTTTTTTGCCATTGGTCTATTTGTTTCTTGAATTTCGGATCTTCATATTGAGACTTAACCTTATCAACAATTTTTCTATCTTCATTAGACAAAGTAGGCTCTTTAACGCCTTGAATAAGGTTCATATCTGGTTGGTAATTTTCAACTTCTGAGAGTTTGTCGAGCCTGTTCAGTAATTCATTTTGGTTCTCATTTGCGTAAGATAACGAACTAGCAATAATCAGAGACAAACAGATAACTTTCACTTTCATTAGTAGTACCTCGCGCAGCAATCTCGCTTAGTAAACATTGTCCACAAGAAGTTATCTTCATTGAGGTTATGCCTACCAGCCCCCCAGATCAAAGCATCACGCCCAATAGGTAAACACTCAGGCGAATGGATAGGTTGTGCTAATTGCAAGCGGTAACGTGATTTTGTCCAGATAGGCGCGATTTGAGAGTAACAACCGTCCGTTGTATCTTCCCAAAGCAATGATGTTCTTGCCGCAAAGTAAATCCCTCTAGCCGCTAGACCTGCATTGGCTTCCAAATAATCTGTAGATGTTATAGAGCCAGCCAACGGGTAAGCATTACCCCATGAACCCATGCACCAAAATAAGTAATCAACGGGCTTGCCGACTAAAGCTGAACTAGCGTCAGCCGCACACGCAATCGCGCTTACTGGATTACCAAACAATATAGCTTCGGGATTCATGATCATTGCGAGAGTATCGTTATTCCACGTAGGAACAAGTTCGGTCATAATGGGTATGTCAAATCCCTTACTTTCCAAACAAGGAATGTCATAGAACATATCCAGCATTTTCCATACTGGAAAAATGTAATAGTGCATTTGCTGAAATGCACGACCAGTACCATTACCAGTATTTAATGAACCGCCTAATTTTGCTTTACTGCTTCCACCAAGAGAAGTACCTAGAATCATCATCTTGTAAGGCTCTGAAACGGTATCAATCATTCGTGAGGGTTCCCAAAACTGAGTTTTCAAACCAAAAAAAGGGATACCAGACCCTGTTTTGCATGTGCATATTGGATTACCTATATCACCACGATCTCCACCTTCACCAGCAACTAAAGTGATTCCTGCTATAGTAAGAGGGAACATGCAACGCCATGAAATATCAGTGATAGGGTTCAACATTGCATTGGCTTGAGCGCTTACAATCAATGCAGATGTTATCAACAATCTAATCAAGGTCTTCAATGTCTATCTCCTTTATTTCGAAGTGCTCACCCTTTTGTTCAATAATGCTTGGGACAACTCGAACACCAAGCCTTTCTTGCATTCTTGGCTCTACCAATGATATGTGACGACCAAGCTTTTCAGCCGCTTCAATTACATCACCTGAATCTGCAATCAGTTCATCCGATGGTCTTAAAATTGGTTTGATTTTATCTAACTGACTAAGCTTAAATATCACAATTCTTCTTGGATATTTTGCGTATGTTAAAGGATTGAACGTATATCCTTTTGGGTACATTACCTTTCCATTCTCACCAAGAATATCAAACTCAGTTGTGTACCAAGGAATGTATCTTCTTATGCGAGTTTTAGTCGCAACAGGGTAGGGTTCACCTTTAAAAACACTCCAATCTTTTCTTGGTGTTTTCATGTAATCTTGCACGTCCACTGATTCCAATCGCTCTTTAATTTGTTCAATCGGATCAGGCTCGACAACAGGGTAGGTAGCTGAAAAAGTTGCAGCGCTGCAACAAAGCAGCGCCGTTAGTAGAAGTAATTTATTGAACATTATTAAAGTGCTCCGCTGTCATTTGTTCCATCGTGCTTTCAATTTCAGCTTGGCTCTTATGTATCAACTCTTCGTAATATTCAGTAAGGTCTATATTAGAAAAGTCTAACGCTTGGAACTCTTCGGGCGTAAACCCTCTGCATTGTGGATTACCGCGATCCCCAAAACCACGATTAGGCAAATTTTGAAACGCCTTTAACTGTAAGCGACCTTGCTCATTAATGATTTTTGCAAGTTGAGAATTAAAGCAGCAGAAACTTCTTTGTTTTTGAACGCATTTTCCTAACCATTTTTCTTTGCAGAACTCGCCCAAGTCCACACAGCGACCTGAGCTATTCGCTATGGCAGTTTCTGTTTCTATTTGGTCACATGCCTTTGCTAAATAGTCCATAACAATTGCAATTGCGACCGCAATCGCTAAAGAGGTAGGATCGAACGCGCCAACAAAAGCGCTACTAAATGCGCTACTGGCTTCTGCTGCGGTAGCACCTGCCGCGTATGCTTGATAAGCCGCCGCACTAGCCTGATAAACAGCGTTAATACTTTGGGTGTATGCTTCTGTTTGAGCACTGGAACCACTGGAGTCTTTCAGCACTTTACCGTCAGTGGCACAACAATCTTTAAAAGCAGTCTGTACACCATTAGGACGGCACTTTTGCGCTCTACCGCTGAAAATATAAACCTGATCTAAACACATACCAGAATCATCTGTAGCCCCGTTATTATTCAGCATCGAACCGTCTATTTGATCTTCTGTTATTTCTTTATCAGCATCAGGGTTAAAGCAGGTGTTAGGGGAGCAATATGATACACTGCCATTAGGTGTACATTGGTACTGTTCTCCTAAAGGACAAACGTTTTTAGTAATCGTTTTTTCGCAATTTTTAGTAGATGCATTATATGTCATCCCAGAAGGGCATTTTGTCGGCAGGGATGTAGTATTTACGTTGCTGCATACTTGGTATGCTTCAGATATTATACCATAATCACCAGTGGATCTTTTTACAAATGCGCCTCGCCAAAACTGACTTGGCACAGGTAGCCCTCTATAGACATTATCCCAAAAGACAATAGGATCGCTTCTACCACTTATATTACTTATAATGTATACCCACCCATTATCCGCATCAGATCTACATTGTTGGGACTTATGCACGCAAACCCCTGAGCTATTTAGTGTGCCTTTAGAACATTCAGGAGGTGCGGTTGTTTTGTCCACATCGGTAGAACATGCCACAGAGTTAATAGGGCACATATATTGACCATTGCTCCCTGTTAAACAACGAGCAATATCACCCTCTTGAGGATTATCCAGTCGCTCATCAAAGCAATGGACAGCCTCATAATAAGGGTTTGCATTCACTGATAGCGAAGTTAATAGATAACAAAGAATTAATATTGTTGAGGTTATTTTTTTAAACATTAGAGCTTACCCCTTGTTCCATCGCTGCATATCATATCCTTACCAACAAGTCTCAATACTTGCATTGCAGCCGCAGCTTCCGAGAAATCATTCAAGCATCCACAATCCTTGACTATTTCCTCATCTGTCCCAGTAGGGCAAACATCATCCGTAGTGCATTGATGATAAAAGAAATCATAAGCATCATCTGTCACTTGCTTGTCACTCGTTGGAGACTCAAGAGCAATTTCAGGCGCAGGTCTTTTCTTTCGTGTTTTGCAGCTTTTTATACAACTATTAGAACCCATATCAAAGAAGTCTACTTTACCATTTTCATAAATGACATTTCCATTCTTTTCTGTTCTTCTATCTACAAAATCACCATCATCATTTATTGTGTTCTTTACGTTTTCTACTCGTTTTATTCCCTCGTTCCAATTTACGTTTGAATTACTCTTGCATTGGTATGTTCTTTTTCTTTCAAACCAATCTCTAATTTGTGGTTGACCACAGTAAACACCGCCATTAGACGGAAGAGGGGATAAGCCTGTAGAGTGACCATTTCGGAAAGTCGTGACACCATCAACAACCTCTTCAAGTAGTGTGCAATCTTTATCTTCCTGTTGGGCGCGACAACCATTAGTGATCACATCGTCTAGCATCTCGCATTTAGGATTTACCTTTACTTCACCAACAACGTACCCCTCACCATTACCACTCACTTCAACACGAACGTCAAAGCTATAACGTCCCTCTTTTGTGAATAGGTTGGTAAAGTTCTTATTGATGTTTTGTCGCCAGTTTGTGCTTAGCTCACACGCTCCTGGTACTGGCGAACCGATACTCGTCCAGTTACCATACGGTCCATTCCAAATATGGCTCCCATTAAGTGACACTTGAATCCAGTCATCGAAATAGGCTTTCTTAAGAACAGCAGAGCGGATTAACTCAGGGCGTTTTATGTAAAAGGAGGTGCGTTCTGTGTAGTATTTACAATGACCAGCCCAATAGTTATCACCCTCTCTACCTAATACGATTCGTGCCGTTTCATCGTCATAGATGTACACGCCGCCAGACGAAGATGAGCCACTATCTAGAGCGATAATGTCTTCAATGGTGACGCGATCATAATTTAGGTGACGTTTAATCGAACATTGACTAGTCGTGTAATCTTGATTTTTCATACTGTTTTGTATGTTGTTGTACCAAGTATTACTGTTTGCTGCGGCGTATCCGTCAGTGGTGAGCTTTTGAGGGTTGCTTTGATAGTTGGCGTTCGCTATATCTTTTAACTCTTGCGTCCCCCCAACACCATCAGCAGTTGCAGCGCTGCAACTACCACCATTCGAGCCGGATACCGATACAGTGACATCTTGCACTTTTACATCGGTAATTGTGTAAAACGGGTTTATTTGAGAAAGGGCACTGGACGCCCCAACTGCCAAATCTTTTAAGACAAGATCTAAGTTGTTCCATGCTAGATTTGAGCCGCATGAGCCAGAAATGCAATAACAACCGCCCATATCGGATAGAGGTACTTTAATTGTACCAAGCATGGCATTGCTACTCGCTGTCCATTTGTAACTTGTACAACCCTCTCCTGTTGCTGGATTGTCGCATTTAAGAAAGCCGTTTGAGCAAATACCTGTCATTTCGTAGTTAGGTGTTAAAACGGTATCAAACTCACCGTTCATCGAGGTGTCTTGTTGAATAGTTCGAAGTGTTAGGTTGCCATTGCTTTTAGGCTGAACCATCATATTTAGAAACTTATTGCTACCTTTACATTGCAGCTTGAAATCAAAGTTTTTTTTACCGTCAAAGGTAGACATTTGATCGTCTGTCGTAAGCGGATTAGCAGCAAAGCGGCGAATATTCTCGCCGCTACCCATTTGCTGATTTACCGATTGTGCCATTGATTTAGCTCTGTCTTGAGAGTCTTGTGGGATAGTCTGTTTCCCAAACGCGACAAAGCTAACAAGACATATACTAAGCGCTAACCATTGTTTCATTTGTATCCCTCACGTCTTCAAAGATAAATGGATATTCGTCTGGTGTTACGCCAGCCTTAAGTAACGTTTCACGCAACGCTACACGCTCAGCCACGCCATTCTTTGTCATGTTCTGGAAGAAGTTAGATTCAAGCCCACGTCTCCATACCAACATAAGTGCATCTTTAGCGCTTAAACCACCGCATTGCTTGTCCGTTAATGCCATGAACAATGCGACATCTTCTGCTTCGGTTGAGTTAATGTGGTAACGGAAAGGATCAACGACTAATCGACCCACACCGCGATTTTGCGGAGCTTCGATAAACAACTCCGAGTAGTAAGGCTTGTTGTTTTTTAGAGAGGTCAGAATGCTTTCGCTGAACTCGTCATAATCCAACACACCATCTTTACAGGCTTTCGCGTATTGACCAGAGTTTGATGTCAACATGAACTTGTATGCAGCGTTAGACAATACAACTTGTCCTAACTGACCCATAAGCTGAGTATCATTGATTGACTGCATCACCACACCAAAAGAACCACCATACTTACGAGCGCGGCGGTATCCCTCTGCGGTCATTTGTCCAAGATAAGAAAGGTTATCCACGCCATTTTCTTTTAGAATTGTTGGGGCTTCTTCGAACAAAATGAAACGGCGTTGTTGGCGATTACTCAGGTAAAGGTCTTGTGTAACTTCATTCATCATTTGAAGCACAACAACGTTGAATAACTCAGGATCGCCTTTGATGTCATCAAGCTCGATTACAACGAAATCATCGTCAGCGATATTGATAGTGCTTTTACCAACGAAAAACGAACCATATGATCCGTTACTGGTAAATGCTTTCATGTTATGCGCCATACGCATTGCAATATCAACGAAATCTGGAATGTAGGTTTCTTCGTTTTCACAATATGCTTTGTAATTGCGCAAATAGTCGTAGATTGCGTCCGTACCATCCATAGCACGTTCATTTGTAACCGCCCATTTGACCGCATCGGTCACAATTACCCATTCATGCTCAGGGATTTGCTCTTGTGTTTTCGAGTAAATCATTGCAGCAAACACCGTTGCAGCCGCAACAACGTTAGCTTCAAAGTCCTGCTCATCTTTGGCGTAAAAATCAAGAGGGTTGATGACTTGCTTTCCACTACGGCGGTTAAAGTCGATAAACTTGCCCCCTGCAATACGACACATTTTTTCGTATGAACGCCCTAAATCGACAATGCGGAGCTTTTCACCGGACATAAACGCATCCATAAGCAAAGTCCCTAACCAGAACGATTTACCACCGCCTGATTCCGCACACACTAAGTAATTGTGATTGGTTGATCCTTTTGCAAATACATCAACGCCGACTAACTGACCTTTACGACCCAAAAGAATTGTGTTTGGCAAACCGTTTCCTGAAAAATCGCCTTGAATGGGTACAAGGTTTGCAGCAGCATCCAGTGTCATATATAAGTGACGGTCGATAGTGTTTACATTGCCGTACACGTTATACAAACCACCAAGTAAAGACGTAATAAACAAGGTTTGCTCAAGAGCGCCTTCTCGTTCTACTTGCCATGCGCCAGCGTCTTCTTTAGCCCAAACGGTTTTGGTTCGACCTATCGCGTCACTCAATTTTTCTTTCGTATCACCAAACACCCATAAGGTAGGAATAACTTTCACATAACGGCGTTTTTCAATCTCACGCTGGTAGGTACTAAATTCCTCTAAACGGTCTCGAATCTTGGTAACAAATTTTCCAGCAAAGTTTTGTGACATTGTAACGGCAGCTTTGTTATCAAGGGCTGACCTGTCCGTGTCATAGACAATATTGAGTGAATACAGAAACGGGAAATTCATTTGAATCTGATCATCTTGAAGCCCCATAATCCCACCAAACATAGCGTTAGTTTGTTGAGGGTTCATTGAGTCAGGAATCACCGTAGGCGTGAGGCAAGCGGCATAGCGTCCAGCGAGTTTCGCAGGGCGGCTACGAAAATCCAAAACGGTTTCTCTATCAACACAATATTCACGCACTGGCTTGTCGCGTGTGTAGACCTCTTCTTGCGTTTTAGTGCTAACACTTTGAGTGTCACGCTGAGGTTTATTGTTAATAACAGAACGCACCCATTCTATGAGATCTTTATCATCCATTCTCATAGGGTTGATGTTGGCACTCTTAAGCATCTGTTCAAATGTTGGAATGATTTCTTCAACATTTTTATTGCTCTTTACACAGGCAAAACAACGAAAAACACGAACTGGAATGTTGGCGTTTTTCGCTAGTCCTTGAATCCCGTCTTGAATAAATTTAGCGGTTTCATCTGTCATGATCTCACCAACTTCATTCTTACGCGATTTGCGCTCTTTGTAGTAATTCATAATAAATTCAATATCTGAATCAGGAGCCATGATAAATTGAATTACTGTTCCGTCAGGAAAGGGCTGTTTTAGAGCGGAAGCAATGTTCTTAATTTGCTCCATACCAGCATAGTTAAGAGGCGTCAGTTCATAGAAATAAGCGATGGTATTATCGGTTAACAAATGCGCCTTTTTCTTTGGATGGTATGTCAACCAAGGTAAATAACGTGAGTATGGATTACGTTTAGCCATGTTCACGATTTCATCCACACTGACGGAATCAGGGCGACCAAGCAAGCCGCCTAAAGTGTCTTTAATTAGTCCCATTAGGCTGACCTCCTAATGCTTTGAAAATATCGACGCCCACATCATCTTGCAGCTTGTATTGACCAAACACGAACTGAGGTTTTTTCTCAATCGAGTACACAAAACGAGGCATGTAAATGCGAGTTTGTTCCATTGGGTTGTCGGGATAAGACATGATCAAAGTACGCACAACCTTTGCTGGCATAACAACTGGCGTTTCAGGCTCACGCAATAAACCAGCAAGCGCTTTGTACTGTTCATTTTCGTATTCGTACAACGTGTTATACGTTTTATCGTCAGTGGCAGCAGGAGCAGTCGCCTCCGTCTTTTTTGTGGCATCAATTCCCGTTTCTGCTTCTTCGTATGCTTGCTCAACACTGACGCATTTACCTGTACCAGCAGCATTAGGGCATTGAAATTCGGACTCATAAGGAAGAACTGAACAACCAGCGAGTGAGATAATCCCTGTTAGTAAAAGAATCTTTTTCATCTTATAGCCCACCTGTATTTAATGTTTTAACTTCAATTTCGCTCGATTTTTGAATCATCAACACCACATCTTTTGCGGCGCCAGACTCGATGATTGGACCCGACTGAACAATAAGATTTGAAATAAATTCAGAGGTGCGCTTGAAACCGCTAGAAACGCCTGATGCTAGACCAGCTTGGAACATTTCATCACCATCGAGTGTTTTTACCGTTCCTAGTGCTGAGGTTTGAGTCGTTCCAGCGCTATTTGCTGCAACATCACCAATCCCCCCAAGAATATCAGCCGCCACTTGTCGAGAAAGTAATGCACCGGCTTTCGTTACCACGCGCCCATGCATATCTCGTTGTCCGTCCGTATCCGCTAAATAACCGAACACATCACCCTCAATTAATGTGTTCTTATCTCGTGATACACAGTGAATGGATTTCAGTTCTGCTTCGATTCGTTCTGTTGCGAGATTGCCCCATGTATTTGCAATAACGAAACAACCCGAAAGGTTCATTCTCACTTTATTGGGTAGCGTTGCAGGTGCTTGTACACGGAAATGAACGGGTTTTGGATTTTGCGCCCCATCTTGTGACGTTTGAGCACGAACCCCAACCAAAAGTTTTGCTGGCATGAAACCCACAGGAATTTTGAACTTTTCAACGCTAACGTCTTCTTCAACTTGCTCATTGATTGGTTCAAAGGTCTGTCTTGAAATTGATCCCACCTCAACCCACACTGGCGGCGGCGGTGTTTGGTCGCCTTGTTGAGTGTCGCCACTTGCAGGAGGGTAGTCACCACCATTCTCTACCTCTGACGTGTCTTCAAAATCCAGCTCGTCAGCGTCTTGCATTTCGTCATCTTCTGGAACGGTCACGCCTTGATTGCTGTCTTCACTGGTAGCATCCTCGCTTAGTCTTTCATCAAGCTTGTTGAAATACTCATCCAATGCCACTTTGACACGATCTTCAATGCGAGCATCCAAATCACGATTTAATGCTTCATCAGTTAACTTAATGTCGCGCTGTTCAGGCGGTGTGTACACTTTCGGCTTTTCGCCTTTGTTCAAAAAATACAGAAAGACGAGTGAACAAATGATCGCAAGAACCATTAACTTTTTGACAAGCGCCATAATGTCGTTGATGGTCATTGACTGCCAACGGTCTACGACTCGCGCCCATGCTTTTTTTACATTCATAGCCATTTATAACGCCTCCCAAGTGACGACATAACCTAAAAACGTAGTGTCAGGCTTAGGCGCATGATTGTATAAACGAACTGCGAACGTTCCAGCTTGTAGTTGAGCATTCACCACATCCATTTCGTGCAACGTGTCACCTAAACGTGAATACATTTGGTACACATAAACCGTCATGCCTGAACCTTCGAGTTTTATCTTTTCTCTCAGACGCGCACTGGTTTTTTCCGTCACTCTATTCCACGGTTCGTTTAAGTTGGCTTTAGTCACTTGAAAGACATGAGGCAAGTTGCCTCGCTCACTGTGTACTTTGTCGAGAATGTCAATAACGGTTTCTTCGTGTGGCATACCGTTAATTTTTTGGACATTTGAAGCGATTTGTTTACCTTTACCGCCGTCTAGAATAATTCTTTGAGGCTCAATCATTTTCGGCTGGAGCATCATCGAGTACACTTCACCATCGCACACGACATACAGATCTAAATCTTCTGTGTAGTACAGTACCTTTTGGGTGTTTTGTTCTTTTCGGGCTTTCGTTTTAATGAATGCGTCATTACCAGAACTACCGCGATTAAAAATCAACGGCTTTTCTTCGGAGAATGTACGGTCATTGATAACGCCATTCTTACACTGTAAGTAGTTCACATCCTTTACCGAAATAGGCACATATTCCATGCGATTAGGTCTAACGATAACCGTATTGCTCGTTGTGTTAGAGGCAACTTGACCTCTAGGA
The DNA here is from genome assembly GCF_013114585.1 of Vibrio sp. 99K-1. NCBI lineage: Bacteria > Pseudomonadati > Pseudomonadota > Gammaproteobacteria > Vibrionales > Vibrionaceae > Vibrio > Vibrio sp. 99K-1. Next base: position 30,406 of record NZ_VTXF01000036.1, on the reverse strand, counting down.
CTCGGCGCAGGAACAGACAACGCTTTGTTCACGTTAACTGGTGAAAACGATATTGGTGTATTCGGGGCGTCATTCGTTGATGCTTGAGCAGCAAAAGCCACTGAAAACAACACGAAACCTAGCTTGACAGTTGTTAATTTCATTTAGAAAACCTCGATAATATCCACAATCCAGAAACGACCGTTCTCTACGGTGTAATACAACTCCACTTTGATGCTTTCTATTTCTGGCTGTTTACCTGTCACAAATAGCAAACGGTTTGTGTGAAATTCCGTTTTCCAAAGCTTTGTTGTCACGCCCTCGTAGTCATGTTCTCGTTGTTCTTTGTTTGCAAAAGAACGTCCCCAATCGACAGAAGCATAAAGCGCGGTACTCGCTAATTGCTTAAGCGTGTTTGAACGAATATCCATTCGTTTTTGCATTTCAGCGTATTGTGATGGATGAACGTGAGGCAGCAGAAGCGCGTGTTGGATTCTGGCGTTAGCTGGTGTAGCACTGACGTAATTAGCGTTAATAAAACTAATCATGTTGATAAGATACGCATCATCAACGTAGTCATTGCCAATCGTCATACTTTGACCGACCAAAGGCACTAAGTTAGTGCGCTCTGTGTCTTTAAGTGTTGAAGCTGTCTGATAGGAAAATAATTGAACAATGAATATTGCAATTAACAAGCCTTTGTAAAATTTCGCTTGCGCAAAAGCGTTGTCCCCGACATACATTTCACTTTCGATATTGACGGCATCTAACCCTTTCATTTTGTAGCTATCAACATCGAAACCTTTAGAGGGAGAAGTGTTGCCCTCTCCCTTTTCCTCTGATTTGTTGGCTTTTTTCTTTCTAGACCAGAACATTTCTATTCCTCAAACTTTGCATAAATATTTGGTGGATAGCCGTACAGCGTCCCTAGACCGAACGAAAGCTTTAAATGCATAACAAAGCCACGGCGTTGTTTACGCATGAAAGGAAAAATCGCATACGGCAAGATAGGCATAAGCAGAAATAAAATTGAGTGACCGAGTAAGCCAAAAAACAGAGGGATCAAGAAAACAAGCCATTCGACAGTATCAAACCATAGGTATTGTGCTGGCATATGAAGTGTTTTCATTAAACGCTGATCCCACTGATGCATACTAAATCCCTTTTACTTAGCTAAGACTGGTGATCATTGCGCCCAAGGTCGGCAATACCGCATCGGCTTTGATGATTGCTGCACCACCAACGGCTTGCAAACCTGCTTTCCAAACGCTTTCTTTCATCATTTGACCAGCTTGTGCAATAAGCCATGCGCCACCTACGAAACCAGGCACACCTTGTAAACCATTCTCGATGATTAGTGTGTAAAGGTCGTAACCTGCCGCCCCTGCTGCTGGCTTAGTGAAAGCCATTGCAGAGTTTGAGACCAGAGCAGTAGCGGCAAAAAAGTACGCGCCTTTGGTGTTATTAAATACCGCCTTTGCCTTGTCTTTTAGCAGTGCTGAACGTTGTTGATTACTCATTATTTGAGATCTCCATTTTTTTTGGTTAATTCGTCTATCACGTCTGATAAACGCTTTCTATCAAGCCCGCCAATGATTTCTCCATTGTCAAGCAAGAAGCTAGGTGTGCCGTTAACACCGAAGAAACTGACCAAATCATTATGTGCTTTCAAAATGTCGTCAGCTTCATCACAATTACGGCGAATTTCTTTTGGTATTTGTTGGATGTTGCTATAGGTTGCGTCCTTATCATCCGAACAGATGATATGACGTATTTTTGAGTCTGAATCCGCAAATCGAGGCGTAGATAAGAAAATCATATGTTTTTCTATTTTTATGTTCTTCGCGGTTTCAACCTGCTTTAGCCATTCATCGGCTTGCTGGCAATATGGGCAATCAGGATTAGTAAAAATGGTTAACTTAATATCCCCACCCTCACCGAGAACAAGCGCCTTATCAAAGAGAGACTGCAAAGAAGAACCTGCATCTTCCATGCGCTTTTTGGTCGCCTGTGCCAATGACTTTTGCGTAAGGTCTATACCGTCTTTATTGAAGATGCGCCCAAAAATCATAGTTTCAGACTCAGGGCTAAAGTAAATGATGTTGTCCGTGGTGTGTATTTCATAAAGCCCTTTGACCGGAGCTTCTTGAATGTACGTTGCAGTGAAATTGGTAAACGTCTTTTTTAGCTTATCTTCTACAGCTTGGTACTCGTTTGCCATACCAAGTGTAGGCACTAGAACTAAAGCGCTGACCATTGAGCCAATGAGTTTCTTAGTTAGTTTTTTCATCGTTAACCTTAATCTTGAGTTTGATTAAATTGGGATTGAACTGATTAGACGTTTCTTTTTTCTCTACCTTTTCAACAACCTGTTTTGTTTCTTGTTGCTTAGTGATTAAAATGAACCCGTCATTATCTTGCACCATTACCGTTAACGGGTAACTCATTAATGCATACATTAAAACTTTCATTGTTGCATTCCATTGTTGTACAATTAGACTAAATTTTATCTATATGGTTCGCTCATGTCAAATTTTAATACTTTTATTTTTAGTGCGTCATTGTTATTTTTTTCTAGTTCATTATTTGCAGATCCATTTTTGAATGCATCGTGTAAATATCGCATTGACAAAGATCTTTTGATTTCCATTGCAGCCAAAGAAAGTAGTTTAAAAACAAGAGCTAAAAACGTTAACTCTGACGGTTCGATAGATGTATGTATGATGCAGATAAACTTAAAAGAGTGGTTGCCAAAGTTGCCTCATATCAGCAGGGAGCAAATTGAAGAGGATGTCTATTTATGTGTTGAAATTGGGGCTTGGGTATTGGCTCAGAACTTTGAATCACATGGTAGACAATGGCTATCCATTGGAGCCTACAATACGGGTTTTTCAAGTCGCCTTTCTGAAACAAGAGAGGCATACATAGAAGACATAAAAATGATCTATAGAAATGTTCAGGACGGATTTTACGACAAGCGCTTGGCTCAACTAGGTGTAAATCGAACGAATACCCAGTGCTTATAGCTCGTTTTTAAGACACTTGCTTTTTTATCAATCGGTTGGGAGGTGTTTTGTTGACATTAATCTGGAACTCTGTCTATGATATGAGGACAAGTTGTACAGTGTTGTCGCCAGACAATGCTTGTCCCATGAAAGAACCTTTCTTGAGTGGGTTAAGATGTGCAAGTGGGTGGTTCCCTTGCGTTGAGCATCTTGCAAAGAGTTGCGCCTTTATAGTCGGGGCGCAACTTTTTTGTTTTTATAGACCGCGATCTATTTCACTGATCATTTCATTGATCAACATATTCATTTGCGCTAGTATCATTTTAGTTGGATTAACCACCCGACATGAGTTAACACTCGCTCGACTATCTTTTCTATCTCAGTGCTTTATTGCTAGTCAAGGTATATCTAGTCGCGCATCCGTGTGCTTGTGTATGATGGTGGCTAGGATAAAAAAATACATAAGAATGAAAATGATAATGAATACTGCCAAAAGTCAGTGGAAACAAAAAAGCCAAGCTCCCTCTTTACGAGGTGGCTTGGCTTTTGTTGTTTTTCAGACCGTTACGCGCCAACGTAACCACCTGATGAATGACTGCTCTATTGCGCCAACAATAGAGACAAAGTGGCTTAATTGCCGAAAAAGACGCATCGCCAAATGTTGTCAGACAGTTCCTCAACTCTCTTTTGCTGCTTTAAGCAGCCTACATACAACAACCAAAAAGGAGGTCTTTATCGTTTAAATACCAAACGTCCCAACGGCGTAAGGCTTTTGCCTAAATCACCTTTATAGAAACACCTATACAGAAGAACACCCTCTACAGATGCGTTCTATAGCAACGCTCAAACATTGTAGTTAGGGTGCTGGACTTTTACAAGTAAATTTCCTGTAAGAAATTGGAATGAATGCCCTAATACAAGAAGCAAATGCAAAAATTGGTCATGCAGCAATGCGCCGCCTGTTAGATACAGCGCCGCACCTTGCTCGATGCAGCGACAACAAAACGGCTTCGCATATTCGCCCTAGAGATTATGCGATCCGATGGTCGTACATGCAGATCAACCGTCCTGATATGGTGTCATGGCTTATCTTTGATTTAGACCATGCCAACCCCAACATTTGGGACGACAAGGACTTACCTGCCCCAAATTTCATTGTCCGAGACAAGCAAAAGAACACGGCGCACCTGTACTATGCGATCGTTCCAGTTTGCACAAGCGACAAAGCAAGAAGCAAACCTATCCAGTTCATGAAGCGTGTCTATCAAGCAATGGCTAAGTCGATGGACGCAGACCCGTCTTATGCTGGCACAGTAGCCAAAACGCCCCATCATCCCCAATGGTCAACGACAGAATTTCACGGTTACGTCTACGAACTATCAGAGTTAGCAGCACACGTTGAGATTGAATACGTACCTCATTGGGCGACTAAAGAGGAAGTGGATACCAGTCATTCACGCAATTGCACTTTATTTGAAGAGTTGCGCCACTTTGCTTACAGCATTGTTGATTACGCCAGAGAGCATAGCCACTATGAAGCGTTTAAATCGAGACTAGAACATTATGCAGAGCAACGTAACGACTTCGCTCTAAGAGGTTTTGATTGCAATCTTAGTTACAGTGAAGTCAGAGCAACAACTAAAAGCGTGGCACGGTGGACGTGGGATAACTATGTCGGTAATGAATGCGCCAATCGCGGCATAATGAACTTAGATAAGTCACTATCCCAAGAAGAACGCCAATCTTTAGCCGCTAAGCGAACTCACGGCGAACGTAAAGCCAATAGCGCTAAAAAGGTACTCATTGCCACTCAGAAACTCCTTAAAGCCCAAAAGAAAGTCACTTACACGGCTATAGCGAAGCTATGTCAACTCAGCCGCCAGACGGTCAGCAAGTACCAATCAATCATCGACAGTGTAATCCAGCAACCTCAAATCATTTCATTGGAGGAAATTTTTCGCGTTAAACAACCTGTTAAGTATGCTGTATCAGATATCAGCCCTGCTAAAGATCTTTCAGAGAATACAGGATCTTCTGCATCCCCTATTAACCAGACCGTAATCTATTCATTTCCTTTTAATGACAGAAATAGACCTTTAGAAGAATAGAGAGTCAACATACCTCTTGGGTTAATGATTCCACTGTAGAGCAAGCGTATACATCCCTCCATTTCATTTCGGGTACTCCTTTTGACTCTACAAGATGCTTCGCATCGTTATAGCAGCCAAAAGCGAGCTTCAATGATCCTATGTATTCTCTGCTATTCTCAATACATAGCTTATATATTGGAGTTAGTGATGAAAGAAGACGATGAAAAGATCATAGCCAAAGCTGCAAAAATGTATGTACGCCAAGTACAGTTAGGTTGGCTCAAGGTTGCTATCTTTTTGCCTATCGTATTAGGTTACTTAGGGTATCAGCATTGGATAGCCAAGCCTCAAATTGCTCATGAAGTAGCGTATATTGATTTGGGTTCTACTTATGATCGCTCGACAATACAGCAACTTATTCAAGCCGAGTTAGCAAAGGATCGCGTTCGTGCGGTTATTGTGGAAATGCCGCCACATAGTGAACAACCGATGCTACAAACGGTGAACCAACAAGACAAAGACGTATTTTTAGTGGTTAATGCGAATGGATATTAAAAAGAGTTGCAGGGCTGCAACTCTTGATTGGTTTACTCAGATTTCAGTTTGTAGACGGGACGATTATCGACCTTTTCCCCAACGCCTAATTCAACTAAAAACTTACTAATGCCTTGTTTGGCTGAATTATCATGACAATAATGATGCCCTCCTAGCTCAGCATTAATCACTTTGATCAGCGTATCTATATGCCACTCGCCCCCACGCTCTAAAACCGTTTTAGCTTTATTAATGGTTCGCTTAAACGGTGTCATGAAAGCATCTTTTCTTCCAGTGGTTCCCGACTGTCCGATTTTCATATCCTCATTCAAATGCTCTAATAAACGATGAGCAGTTGTGCGTGAGCCATGTTGTATCTTCGGTGGCATGATTTCGTAAAGTTGGTATTCATGTTCATCAATCCAGAGAGTTGGGTAAGCATTTTCATGAAACACTTCCCCATCTTTCAAGTCCTTTGTAGCAAAGCGAAACTCTTTGCTTCCTCTTACTTTACTTATCTCGTAATAACCTAGTCGGTATTGATTTAGGATTTCAGATTTAAGAGCAGGGAACTTGAATCCATTATTGGAATACTGGCAAACCGCGATCAAAAGATGAGGTATGGCTTTTTTAGACTCGTTTGTATGTGTACTGTTGATGGCGCGTGTCATTTCATGATGCCACCGCGTAAGTTGCTCGATAACCGGATACGTGAGGGACTTTTTATATTCAAACACGGCGGTTAGATAGTCGTTTTTTACGCCAAGGTGATCAGGGCGACCACCAAAAATAGGCAGCACGACTTCGGGAAACAGGTTCCAGCCTTTAGCCGTAAAAAAATAAGAAGAAACAAGCGCTATTTCTTCTTCTGTCATGGGAATTTGTTTTTTTACCATTCTCTGTTTACCTCATTATTAAAAACAATTAGGCTGCATGTGCTGGTAACGTAACCTCATCGTTGCCAGCCCTGCGCTGACGTTTGGAAGCAGAAGCGCAGGTTTGCCTAACTTTTTCGTTACATCATGAATCTAGGTGTCATCTGGACTCGTTAAGAATGCGTTCTACTCTTGTTTTTAACGCTGATACCAATATTTCAGCATCATTGAGCGCATCAATCGGATCTCGTTTCTGAGTAACCTCTAGTTGTTCTTTAAGCCAAAATGATGTTGCTAGATCATTAGATATGGCTTGTTCTTCTTCACGGTTTTTCATTTTTACTCACCTGCTCCTTTAACAAGTTATCGACCGCATCTTTTGCTAAAACAGGCATAGTGCGATAGTCCTTTGACGTTGTTGGCATTCGATACGTCTTGAGTGCTCTTGGGTGAATTTTTGTCTTTGCTGCTAATTCATCCCACGTCATATTTAGCTGGTTTTTGGCATCGTTAAGATATTTTTTTTGATCCATTGAAAGAGGTCTTCATTGTTGAGTTGCAGCACTGCAACTACTCATTTGATAGGTTTTGGATAATTGTGTTTTTCACTGCCAACGTAGCATCTTCAAGAGTCATGAGTCCTTTTTTGTACTGGATTACAATGCTATTGAACTCTTTATTATTGCAAATACAGTTTGTGAGATTAATGTTGTGTTGCGTTTTTAGTTGTTCATTTATTTTTTCAATCGCTTGGGTAGCATACATCGTTAGTAATCCTCTATGTTGTGTACCGGCAAACATAAAGCCGCACTAGATGTAGTGTCCCCTTGTTTTCCGTTCACGCCAGTATGAACATTAACGTGTTGCCCATCCTGGTATCCCACGACCATTTGATGTAGAAATTTGTCTTCATCAAGCTTTCGAACGTCCACATTGTCGAGTTCTCCAAAATGCTTATTGATGTAGGCTTGCTTATCTGTAGCTACGTCTTTAGATACATCCATATCAGGCAGTTGTTTACCAACCGCCATGACCCAACCAAGCGCGAACGCATCGGATTTTTCTGTCTTGGTTTTTTTCTTACTGTTGCCGTGCAATGACCGCATAAAGTTTTTTCTGGCATCGTTCATTAAGCGGTGCAAATGTTCAAAAACGTACACCGATATTTTTGCAGCGTGTTCCGTGCCAATAAAACTAACGCACTGATGGTATCGAGGTCGATACTGATAGCATTGATAAATATCACTCCAAACTTCCACTTCACGGTATACCGAGTGAAAGATTACATCGCAACCAAATGCAGAGCTGATAAAGCGAACCAAGAGATCAACATGTTTTTGCAGGGTGTTAGCCAGTTTAATGTCGCTTTTCTGGCAACTAATCATCACGTCAAAGTGTTTGATCTGATGCTTCTCCATGAGTTTTTGAGCGACTTTAACGGCTTGTGCCGCTTCATTTGGGTTGCTTGATTCCGCGAGAGCGAGACACTTTTTTATGCGCTCTAATATCTTTTCGTTGTTCATTTTTTCGCTCCTAGCAAACTCTCAATGTGATCCTCAACGTAATTCAAACAAGCGTTAAGTTTGCGAATCCCTTTTAGGTTTGGATGGATCTTATTGGCAATTTCAAGTCGTTCCATTGGTGTTAACAGGGAATACCAAACATGATGTGCTTGATTAGTTTTGCTGTCCTGAATCGTCAGCGATCTTACTTCTGCATTGTTGTACACGTCACAACTCCCCTTTGAATTATGTATTAAATAATAGTACGCATTGCGTACTATTGCAAGCTGTAATATACTGTATGTCACAACATTTAGGCATGACTCAATTAGACAGGAAATGACGATGGAATCAGCACTAGATTTTTATTCCAGAAAGATCACGGGCTTCAAATCCATGACGTTTGAAGAACGCAGAGCCGAGGCAAAGAAAGCAAATCTAGAGGATAAGCAACATACTAAAACAACGCTTAAGGAAGTGTTTAGAGTCAAGCCAGCCAACGATGCAAAGAGCCAATATCAATATAAAAATGATTTTGGCACAACGGTTCAATGCTTTACTCTTGCGCAATGCATTCCCATGAGAGCGTTAACGAACAAGCCTAGAACCGACAAGCAAAAAGCGGCAACGGATAACCTGATCAAACACAATCACATTCATAGCCCTGCTAATCAAGCGGCAAAACTTGCCCTTTCTATGATAGAAGAGGATGTGGTAGTCATCGACACTGAAACCACGGATCTTGATGGAGTGGTCATTCAAATCTCGTTGGTCTCATCAAAAAGCCGCGAAGTGCTCTATCATTCGAACGTTTTCACCGACAAAGACATTTCGCAAGGTGCATTTGAGGTCAACCGTATTTGTCAAAGTGATCTTGATGGAGCGCCGCCCTTTGAGGTCGTGGTTAAGGAAATCAATGCAATATTGGGTGATAGGCAATGGACAGCGTTTAACTTGCCGTTTGACAAAAGGGTGCTTATGAATAGTGTTACACCACGTACCGAACAAGCAGATTGCCAATGGTTTGATCGTGTTTCTCGTTGTGTCATGTATGGCGTAGCGGTTCCCGTATTCGGTTCAACAAATCGTCATGGCACGATTTCACTAGCCGATACTTTAGATTATTGTGGTTTGTCCTTTGAGGGACGTGCTCATAATGCGAGTGTTGATGCGCTTGCCACTGTAGACATTTTGCATCACATTGCACACCAAGCGATCAGTGAATAGGGAAATAAGTTGCAGCGCTGCAACTTAAGGAGAGGGATGATGTTATTTAAAACCAGATCAAAGTTAACCGTAGTTTGCATGATATTGATTTCTGGCTTTGTTGGATTGAAAGTAGGTCAGTATTCACCGGATTGGGGCGCAGCCTCCATGCTGCTCATGTACATATCTTTAGCGGTCATTGCTCATGCTTTAGGGAAAGTGAAGTATTAGAGAGCCAATCAGACTTTGCTCTCTTCATGATCATGCTTCCTTATCTGTCTCACCGCTTGTAAAAAAGAGGTTTTTACGCAAAGATGTGACTGTTCACATTTTTTTGTTTTAAGGGGGATGGTTTGAATATAGCTAAGTCTGCTAGCGAAAGAAAAAAAGAACAACGTGAGCGGGATAAAGAGTTGGGAATCAAACAGATAAATATTAGAGTTCATAAGGACGATGAAAAGTCAGTGAAGAATTATGCCAAAGCACTTCTTGATAAGAGGCTTAAGCTCGCTCAATAATAGTTGATTTTGTGACTAGTCACAATATAATAATAGACTCTAATAAACACAAACAAGGTAGAAGGCTTATGGAAGATAAAAATACATGTACAAGAGATGTTAAGCAGGTGGTTAATTTGGACATTTCCGACGTTAAAGACCTGTCGGAAGAACAAATTAAAGCTATCTCTGGTAACGCTGCTCACACTATTACAATAGGGAAAGATAGTGATTGGGATTGGCACAAACAAGCCAAGTCATTGCTTAATAGTCTGGAATCTTTGCCAAGATTCAATCAAAAACGTTCTGATTTAATGCGATTTATTCAAGAGTCTGATAGTAAAGAATTTGCAAAAGTTGCAGGGTTTGAATTTTCGGCTCTTGATACTAGAGTGCAATCTTCTTTAAGAGTAATGATTGTGTCATTGCTGAATGATAGCCCAAACAAAGGATAAACGATGAAGAAAATATTATTAATATCAGTGTTGGCTACAGGCAATGCCTATGCCGACTCTACATACGAAACCACACTTGATGCAATTCAAGCAACCTGCCCTTCTTGTGAGCGCTCCCTAAGAACTGTGTCGGAAAGCTTAAATAAAAAGTGTGGATTTCCTCTTACATCAGAGAACCTTCAATATGTCGGTAAAAGTCACCCTATGTATGCTTTTTCTATAGCTCTAAATAGTATGCTATCAGGGGATAAAGAGTCACTTGATACTGTGTATCAAGCGATTGAAAAAACGGCGTCTTGTTGGAATGCCGATCAATGGATCGCTGATACAAAAGATGTGTTAGAAACTGAAAAACTAAAGGACGTAGATTATCAAGGGGCATTGAGTGTCAGTCAATTTAAATCGGTGATGGACAGGTTAGAGACTGAAATGGCTGAAAACCCAAATTCGGATCTGGCAGCATTGTATAAAGAAGGGTTTGAATTAGTCCAAAGCTATTCCATTGCAGTTGCAAAAAATATCAATACCAGTGATATAGAACTACAAATGACAGAGTTCTTAAAACGAGTATCTCTATGATACATTTAATTGAATAAAAAAGGCACAATGTGCCTTTTTATTCATGATTACTAATTTAACTTCCATTTATATTCGAGCAAGCTTTCTGAATTTCATCCCATGTAATCATCGGGTTGTTGACCGTCTTTCTTACTCTAGGCAAGGACGTATAAATCGTCTCATCGTCAATCTTATTTTTTCGGTAGAACTCTATCAAGGCAACATCAAGACACTCACCGTTGCCTTGGCATTGCGAACATTCCCCAACATCGGCAACATCGTACCCGTAGCGCTCAAAAAGCTCAGGGGCGCAGTGGTCACATAATTGTGTGTTGGTTTCCGCTGCGACATTGACGGTATTTTTTTCGCATTGGTAAATCATAACTTCCTCACTTAAAACAAAGCCAGCCCGTTAGGATTGGCTATAGTGTGTAGACTTTGCCGATTGCCTCTAAAGCTCGGCATATTTAAAGGTTGACGTAAAGGCTAATTGCGCCGCATCGAGCCAGCTTTGATCATAGTTAGTGCAATCCACAGTTTGCTCTAACGCTTCAATGAACGCCTTATATCTGACGTTATCACGAGTATCTACATTGGCAACCGCCACACTCACCGCAAACACGACACTATTTTGTATCACGTCTTCGACTAGCTGGCGATTGTAGGTAAGCTGACAATGCGCCACTTTCATTTCAACCACATCTTTTGCTACCCAATACAAATGAGGATTACTGGTATTGGCTCGCTTAAATGTATTGAGCGCCGCTAATGCATCGGGCAAGGGTTCCAAATGGGTTTGCTCTTTAACCCACTGAGAGACGCTATCAAGCGCCTCTACAGGATCGGGTAACGCTTTCACATCGAGCGCATCCTCAGAAAAACACCCCGACAAAGGCAGCGCTGCAAACAGCGCAAACAATGACAGTCCAGACCGACTTAGACCGTTTGCCATAATGCCCCCTTAGAACACGCCAGAAATCGAGGTCGTGAGACCATCAACTAATGCAGGTTTCGCTTCTTCAAACTCAAGGTTCACTTGGTTTGCGTTTGAAAGGATACGAGTCTGAAAACGCTTTTTGTTATCCAGAGTGGTTAGCGTGGTTTGTGTGCTGCTCGAACTGCCGCTTTTGATGTTGGCTTGTTCAGTGGTCTGCACTTTCTGGTCAGTTTTTTCCACAATTTGAACATCGGTGATCATGGCATAGTTCACGTCTTCTACCATTGCGTCAGCCACAAGTCCCACCGTTGCGCCAATCAAACCGCCAGCAGCCAACGTGTTATTGTGAGAGGTAAAGGCTCCCGTTGCCAATGCGCCAAGCGCCGCACCAGAGATCCCTGCTCCGTAACCAGAAGAGAGAAAACCTTGGGCTTCACGTAAATCCATCTTATCGAGTTTGAGAATATTGGTTTGCACCCAATAGTGTGCTGCATCGGGATCTTGCACAACGCGATAGCCTTTATTCGACAATTTGGTGCTGAGCGCGTCCATAATATCAATCGGCTTATCCGTGGTATTGCGCACCTGCACAAACACCGTGCGCTTATCCGCCCCAACCGGATCGAGCCAGACGGTTTCTGACATTTGCGTTTGCACTTCAAGGTTGCGTTTCTTAACGGCGGTCGTCACCGCAGAACAACCAGACAGAGCCATAACAGAGGCTAAAGCCAAACCAATGAGCGTTGTTTTATTTCTTTTCATTCTGAATTTTCCTTAACATAAATGATTGAGTCATTAACTAAAATGTCGATTATATTTTAGACTCTCATTTAATAAATTGAAATACCTATTTTATGATTAGAATTGAATTTCATAATCCAAATCTATGTCGCATGACAGCAAACGGGTATAAATGTCGGTCGAACTGGCATAACGATGCCCCAAAAGAGACTGTACTTTTTTGACTGAAACTTGATGCAATATCAAGTGAATAGCAAAGCTATGTCGTAAAACTTTGGGCGAGATCGACAATGGAAAGTGCAGATCAGCCGCTTTGCCAGCTTGCTCTATCTCTTTAATCCAATTTCGTGCCGCTTGTCGGGTAATGCCTGAAAAGAGTGGTTTTTTCTTGTTTGAGCAGTGCGTATTGACATAACGAGACAGCGCCGTTTCAAAATCACGGTCAAACAGAGGAATCGTGCGCGTATAGCCCTCTTTCGGTGTCCCTATAGGCTTTTCTCGCTGATGTTTGAGTGTTTTAAGTCTCACACCCATTCGACCATTACACGGCTTTATATCAAGCGGTGTAACGGCTAATGCTTCGCTTATTCTCGCGCCAGTATTAAACAAAAATAGCATGAGCATTCTATGGTGTTCTTTAATCGTAGGCAGACGAACCAAGGCGCGGATCTCGCTGGCAAGCAGATATTTAGGGTGTTCATCATGGGGATAGAGGTTATACACTTCATTACGAAAAGCGATGTGTTGGGAATCGTCTAGGCTCACGCATTGGCACTCCATTTCAACTGACAAGCTTCTATTACACCGCAGTAAAAAAAGGATCGCTAATGATCTTTTGTCGATGTGCTGGCTTTCTTTTCCCTGTATATGAGTGTTTTGTAAAGCAATTAATCAATAGCAAGGCAGGTCAAAATCCACCAAAACCACTAGATATAGTAGTTAAGGCGAAGTAATGAGGGTAGATATAAGGGTTTTACGGTCTGCTGGAAAAGGAAAGATCGGGTAAAATGGTTATGCACAAAAGCGGGGGATAAGTGACTGAATAACTTTTAAGCAAAAAGGAAGTTGCAGCGCTGCAACTTTACACGACAATATCATTATCGCTCAATTCCAGAGTCAATAGAACCACAGACACACACAAGAGTCCACCGAGCAAAAACCGTGACACTGTAATGCTTTGTGTCCACTGCGTTAAGTGATCGTTACCATAGCCTAAAACGCCTAAACCCAAATAGGTCAATAAGAAGATACATAGTGCGGCGACTCCAAGTTTTTTACTTATCATTCATACTCTCCTGATCATTGGGGCTACACCCCAAACCCCGTGATTCACATTTCGCTCTACAAGATGCTTCGCATCGTTATAGCAGCAAAATGCGAATTTACATTTTTACGGTCTTTTGCCATTGGCTATAATTATAATCATCCAAGTAGTAGCGTTTATTAGCGCATTGCGCATTGTAATGACGAGTGATTGAATTGAGATTTTCAATCTGTGCTCGATGCTGCTTTACTTGCTCATTATAAGCCTGAATAGAATTTTCTGCGCTAAGGTGCTCTATCTGGCTCTGTAGCTCCACCGCTTGCATTTTTGCATGGTCAAGGTGGTATTTTATATTTAAACACTCTTCGATTTGTTTAATTGTCAGCGTATTTTTGTCGTAGTGTTTAATAAAGTCCACATGGTACTGATCACCGCCGAGTAATGGTTTGTCATTAATGCTATTAACCTCCATAAGACGGACACCAACAACGCCGACAACACCGATAAAAACGAACGTCAGCAGTACCCCTCGCAAGTCACTCACCGATCTCTTTGCTCCCTATCTAAGTGAAGATCCACTTTTTTAGGTATAAACTTTCTTCGAACCCTAAGTCTCAATCTGAAAAAAGCACGTCTCAGCATCTTAAGTAGCCATTTCATAATACACAGAGCCACCACGATAGACACAGCCAGAATTAAACGTTGGTTCAGGCTAAGGCTATTAACCCTAGCCCAAACCATCTGAACGATGTCCACAATGATCGTGTCAACTTGTTTAATGTCCCTTAAGCTTTCGAACCATCCGAAAACATCAAGCATACGAATTTCCCTCGTTAGTCGGCGATGATAGCTGAATTGTCTTCAACCATTTCTTGAGCCGTTTTAAGTCGTTGACCAAGCTTGATGTAAAGTGCCTCTGCTGCTTCATAAGAAAGCTCAAGTTTATGAGTGTGCAAGTGTTTAAGCTCGGACACTGTAGAAACAAGCTTGTCACTGACAATCTCAATTTCTACGCCCTTGATGTGCTCCACAACATGAGATTTAGTTACTAGCAACACTTCAACCTCTTCTCTAAATGCCATGCTCAAAGCCCCTCTTCTAGCTTTTGCATCATCGGGCTATCATGAACCTCACATTCGCCCATAAGCTGATTTTCTTCCACTTCAGACAGCAAGAACTCATGAGCCTTATCGCCGTATTTCTCATCTAGCGATTCGTAATTTTCAAGATACCAAGGGCCACAACTACGTTCTCTATCCCAATACATATCAATCGTGGTGATATCACCATTAGGTTCGGATTCAAGCTGATTAGCGCCAAATAAGATCAAGAAGCGCACAACTGTGACGTTATCAAGTGCTAGCTCATCATTTATCGCGTGTTCAGCTTTAAATTGAAGATAAACGGCCAACTCCTTAGCGGTTTCATCAATCTGACTTTCATCAAAAGAGAAATAGACAGAGCGATCACCAATATCATATTCGTGGGTAACTCTAAAAAATGTCCTAGCCATATGTATAAATCCTATATTTAGTGGTTGTAACATCTGCGACCGATACTAGATATTGTGGTTTGGTAAGAGGGCTATATTCCCTACTTAAATTGAGCTAAGAATTCAGGACAGTTTGAGCAAACGCCTTGCTGCTTTTCTCTATCCACTTTTAACCAATAACATGCCTGGTTGTTTTCAAAACAGGCATTGGTATCACTGCATCCACAGCCGACACATACCGCCTCTTTAGGTTCTGGTCGAATGCTATAAATGGTTAAACCTGCCATTTGATTTTCCCTCGTTATCTGTTTACTAGCGATACAGCGAACTGAGCTGCATCTGATTCTGAGAAGTTACCCAACTGAAAAGCCCCTGCATTACACTTCGCACAGTACCATCCATTTTGAGTTCTAAATGCTTTTGATGAAGGAACGTGACTCACTAGCTTGTGATACATTTCATCAGCCCCGCATTTGGGGCATGGTGGAGGCGTCCAATCTGGTAAGTCCATATATTCCCCTGAGATAAAGCACAACGTATACGCCCCTTTCGGAGCGCATCGAGCAAACTAACGAACCAATATATCAAAAGCTTTATTGATTTCAGCGTCAGTTCTAAACATCAAAGCTAACGTTGCATCACCCGCATCAAAAGGCACTTGTTGAGAATGAAGATTTTGTTTGCAAAGCTCTTTATTCTCTGCCTGATTCTTAGCTTTCAGATGGTTAACAATTACGTTAATTTTGGTCATTTTATCGCTCATGTCTTTATCTCATTATTTGTTTAACCTTAGATATATAATAGTACGCATTGCGTACCTTTTCAAGTGATTTCACTTGATTGCTTTTGTTGAATTAGTGTTGGTAGAAACAAATTAATGAAGCTTTCTTTGTTCAGATATTTGCAACTTACATCCTTGATTTAATAAAACAATATCAAGCGTTGGCTTCCTCACCCGTTCAGACCTTGCTTAGCTGCGGCTTGCGGCGAGCATATTGTTTTATTAAATCTGTCGGATGTTTTTCAGTCACAACTTCACAAAGGAGAAAGCATCATGAAATCAACCAACACTAACACCGACAAAAAGCAAAATTCAGAAGAAAAAACAGCAAAAAAAAGACGTCAGCACGTATATGATTACTATCTAAGTCGCCGCTTTGGACGTTGATAATAAACAACCCTAATCATTGCACCAATGATTAGGGTTGCAGCGCTGCAACTTTTAATTGCTGTAATGAGTTGAGTATTGTTTTCTGGTTGCGTCCAACCAAAGGCTGTCATCCAAACAGTTGATATATTTCCTAGCGATTGGCACGAACTGAGAGCGGTATGCATTTTTGTCAATGCTATGAACGGTCATCATTGCAGTGATCATTGGACTACTAGTAAATGCTTTTTCAAAGCCAGTAGAATCAACAATGTTATTACAAGCTTCCTGTTTGATAGAGATGTAATCTTGCATGGCAATAGAACAACTCTCACACTGTTCTTTCATTACAGCTAACTGAGCAATAACGTCTGTATCGAATTGTTGAGGCTCAGCAATTACATAATGAGACGAGAGCAGTGCCAGTATCGTTAATAGTTTATTCTTCATAACTTATTTCCCACATTGTCTAGAAACGAATGGATTGTTATTACCTTGTATTTGTTTAATTCTATGATCTCTTTCGCACTCCCACTTTGTAACAGGATTTAGTTTGTCCCAAGCTTCCATTGTCTTTCTTTCTTGTGGGGATAGCTTAATATTGTATTGCTCGCTCATATATAAATATGACCTTGCTATTTTTCCTTTTGTTTCATCTGGCGGCATGGCAACTCTATCCTTAAATTTTATTCTCATAGAGCACTGACCATACGAAGCCCCACCATTATCATTCCATTGCGTGAACTTGTAGTTGCTTCGATTCCCGTTAACTTCGCCAACGGCAGGAACAAGGTTATGTAAGTCTGATTCCATCTTTCTAAAGCTAGGATCTTTAGAGCAATTTTTTCTACCTCCATCTTGCCAACATCTCATTTGATGTCCAAAATTCCATGCTGGCATGACATGTTCCCATTCTATACGGTTAGCTCTTTTCGGTTCTTTTCTGACCTTATAACCGCAAGATTCCAGATCTGGACTTCCTGAACCTTTGCTACCTTTCCAGCTTATATTGCAACCACAATAAAAAGTATATGGGTGATGTTTGTAGATTTCATACGCCTCTTTCTTTGCTTGATAAAAGCTATTTGGGTAGGCAAAAGACAAAGGGGATATAGCTAGGGTGATAAGTAATATTTTTCCATTCATAACCAAACCAGTCTTGTGATAGTTTATTGTGTATATATTCATTTCATTTTACATTTACTTGATGAAAAATGATAATCCATTTATTATGTTTTTATGTTCATTTTTGTGGAGGGTAAAGGGATGATAAGTTGCAGCGCTGCAACCGAACTCAAGCGCAGTGTTCAGAAAGAAAGCACTATCACTTTTTATTTCAAAGATCCTCAGAGTCAACGTTATTTTAGGCTTGGTTCAGAATGTGACGTAAAAAGCAAAGTGTTGGCAGAGTGGGAGGCAATCGATCTCTTTCATGGCTTTACTTCCTTCTATGCAATGCTAAGTAATACCGGTTCTGCTTTGTCTGAATTAAAACCTATATCAGCAGAAATGGCTTCTTTGTTTCTACAGAAAGGAATTGAAGAAATCGTTAGAACGTCTAGGCAAGGAGCATCATTTGAAAGTTTGCAGTGAAGAAGACGTATTGATAGCAAGTCAGTACAGTACGCTATTTGATTTATCAAAAACATGCGGAGTCAACGGAAAGCATATTCATTGCCAATTTCCATACAGCGAATTTAGTGGTGATCACAAAATGCTAAAAAAGGAACTGGCTAGAAAGGGAGCGAACTCGCTCTTTTTTAAAGAAGTAGGACTCATTAATCTAAAAGAAGAAACCGCTCAATGAGCGGTTTTTCTTGTTAAGTGTCGCGCCCAGGCTAAAGCCTTTTTAACGCTGTCTTATAAACAGCATTTCGCTCTCTTTTTCCAACGGCGACAACGGAGACTACAATTTCAGCATCTCGCACTTCATAGACTAAGCGATACCCAGCACTACGAAGCTTAATTTTATAGCAGTTAGGCATACCACTTAATTTTGCCGTTGGGACGTGAGGGTTGTCTAATCGTTCGCGTAACTTCTTTTTAAACTGAGTTTGGATAGTGGCATCAAGCTTTTTCCATTCTTTTTCTGCATCGCTTTTAAACAATAACTTATAGGTCATTGATGTTGACCTCAATTTCTTCCTGTTCCCGTCTATCCTCTACTAACTGAGCTAACTCAATATCCTCTAACTTATCCATAAGCAACTCGTAGGCATCAGCAGGGACGCAATAGAACGCTGGTTGATTTCGGTTTAACACCGCCACAGGGAACCCGTCAGCTTGCTCTATGACTGCCATAGGATTCTTTTTAAGTTCTGTAATGCTTGTTGCGTTATCGGCTAGTATCGGTCTAATAATATCCATTGCTTTACCTCAATTAAAACTACTTATCAGCACTTATATTAGGTCTTTTTGTGCATAATTGCCACTATCAGACCGATTAAAAGCACTTCCATTGACTCTTTTGGACATTTTGCGTATTGTGTGTGACAAAGCCCAACAGGGCGCACCAATAAGGAATGCGACATGAAAGAATCAGATGTGATTGAATTGTTAACAGCCGTTGCCAATAAAATAGGCTATCGTTTTAATTCCGTTCTGACCAACAAGGAAAAGCAAGAATGCCATTGGCGCTTCTCCTATATATTAACGTCCGATAACGGTCTGCAAATCCGAGTTTATATTGCTAAAGACATCCTACCTCAATGGAAGTTAGGCTATGTAGAGCGTACTTTTCATTGTTGCAGCAAGATTGGTAGCTCATTAAACAAACCGATACCAACGATAGCGGCTGATATTAAGCGCAGATTGTTGTGTGACACTGCCAGCGCTCTAGAAAGCAAAGCTAAGGTTGAGCGCAAGACATTTCTACGAAATAGTGAAAAAGAAATGCAAGAGCATTTTATTAACGCTGTAAAATCTCAATTCTCTATCAAACCGAGTCGCCAGCAGCGATACACAAACGCTGACTTTGAAGTGCAAAACATCAATGGTGATCGGGTTGGTCATTTTCTTTTCACAATGGATAAGCCCAACTTCGAACCTAAGATCTCTCTAAGTCTGAGCAATATCACATCTCAGCAACTTTTTGAAATTCTCAATATCGTCACGCAGCCTAAATCATTGCAGCAATGATTTAGCTGTATACAATATTAATCATTGTTGCAATGGATAAGACTATGAGCACATCAAACTATCGCTTTAGTAAAGTACAACGAGAAATCTTAATTCGTCTTACTCATGCCTTTATGCGCGATATAAAAGAGGCTAAATCGACAGTGTTAAATCAAGCGGTCAACAAAATGTTGGATGCAAGCATTCATCCCAACAACTTTAGAGCATCGTGCAAAATCTTAGAGGAGCGAGGATTTATTATGCGTAAAAAGGTTGAGTTTGATTGGTACATAAACATTACCCCAAAAGGCTTTGAATTAGCTTTAGATTGGATTGATAGCGAGTAATTTATATGGATTTCACAAAACATTGGACTTCTGAGCGGGCGAGAAAAAAGCAGACAGCGCTCACTAAGCTATCGAACGGGCTGCTTAATGAAGTGGTTAATGATTCATTCACTAGAGAGCTATTTGATCAAGATGAATTAGATGCAATGAGAACCGCAGCCAACGCATTAGCAAAAGTAAAACAAAAATTCGCCCATGTTAAAGAGCAAAAAGCGAGGATTGAAAAGCGCAAAGAGCAGGAACTCAATCATATAAAGCAACAGAGTAGAAAATTTGCTCAGAAAGTATATGACTCTTTCAGCCCTCCATTCGACTCTTGCAATAAAGAAATATTGTGTTTGTGGGTAACGGCTACCAAGGTAAACCCACATGATTTCCCACCTGAACGTTGGGAATTAGACATCAACGACAACATAGAAAATCACTACCTAGCCAGTGACGATGAATTAAGAAAGAGGCATGTTTGGTCAATGAGAGATAAAGCGCTGACTGCTTTTGAAAAATACCTTAGCTACGCTTGGCGATTCTCATTTGAGCAAGACAAATACATTCCTGTCAAACCAATCAAAGAGGCAGCCGAAGAACTACGTAACCTTATTAATCACAATGAATATTCGAAAGTCGAAAGGTGTTATAGCGATCTGTTTGAGTCTTTAGAGTCATATAATCGAAATATCATAGCCTTACAGCGAAGAAAAAACATCAAATCGGTCTAGTGTAGAAGTTGCAGCGCTGCAACTTCTTTTGGTCATTTTGCACATTTAACCATTGACCTTTGCGGTCATTTTGCGTATTATGGTAAGCAAGAAGTAAGACTGTCTTACTTAACAAGCCCATCAGGGCATAACCCATGAGGATAAAAACATGACTGGTAAAATTGTAACGGTTGCTAATTCTAAAGGTGGCGTAGGCAAATCAACAAAAGCTGCAAACTTGGCGATTGATTCAGCTAAAAAAGGCTTTAGTGTTTTATTGGTAGACAGTGAAAAATCAGGAACAATGCTTGATTACGGAAACCGAGACATTGACAACCTAACGGTCATTAATGGTTATGAGAAATCATTTCCAAAAATGCTCGATGTGTACCGTAACTCTTACGACCTAATTATTGTTGATACCGCAGGTGTTAACGCTGATCTGCAAGGTGATGATGATAATTTTCAAGAGACTTTGAATCATAAAATCCTGACTAAGACAGACTTACTTATCATCCCTGTAGAACCTAGTCCGGTGGCAATCCGAAAAACATACCGCTTTATTCAAACTGCTGAAAACTACTTAGAAGCATCCAGAGGCAGTATGCAAGCGTTGATTGTAATTAACAAATACAGCGCTCAAACAAAATTGTCTCGTGAGTTGATTCGAGATCTTCCAACCCTTACAGATATTCCTGTATCTAAAAACCGCATTCGCAAAGCTGAATGTGTCATGCAAGCTGAAATTGATCTGCTGTCTGTTAATGAATTTGCACCTAGCGAAAATGTAGCGCTGGATATTCGTTTGTTTGAAAAAGAGGTTTTCGAACTCTTGTCATTGGAGGCTAAATAATGAGTGGTTTTGTACTAAAAGCGGCTGAAACAGCTAAAAGCACAATTAGTAATCAGCAAAACTCACCTAAGCCTCAAAAGCAGGATTTTAAAATTGAGGTTGAAGATGAGATTCTTTTAATCCCTTGGCAAATTATTCACCCAGACCCAGATCAGCCGCGCAAAGAGCGTGATCCTATCGAGTTCTTAAAAGTAAGTAACTCGATTAAGCAGACCAAAGGGAATACACAACCAGTTAGCATTAGAAAGCACCCATCAATCAAAGGTGAATACATGCTAATTGCTGGCGAGGGGCGTTGGACTGCATGTAAAGAGCATGACTTAAAGGTTCGCTCTATCCTTAAGCAAGACTTCGATAACGAATCATTGGAACCAGAGCAAGCGTGGAACAAGCTATTTTACCAAGTATCAGAGAACGTTGGGCGCAATGACTTAACCTTAGTACGAGAAGCAGAAGCGTTAGATTTGCTGGTTAAATCCCACAAAGATGAGTTACCAGCAAAAGACATTGGTTTGATGTTAGGTTATGACAAAACGAAAACATCACGCCTAATGAAGCTTGCCTCAGCACCAGATTCAATCAAGCAATTATCTTTGGATGGTGTATCTCAAAACATCAACATGTTTATTCTGCTTATTGATCTGTTTTCATTGGTAGATGAATCAACGTTTTCTGAATACCTTTCACAAGTCAAAGACAAGCAGCTTTTTGAACGAGGGCTAAGAGAAATCGTTAGAAACCTTAAATCACCGAAAAAAACGCTGACTAGCTCTGATAATGCTATTGAAACGTTACTTAACAAGGCTCTTAAAAAACGCCAACTTAATGATTCAATTAATGCTGAGCGAATGTCAGAAATGACGGAACGCCTAACCAATGTTTTTGAAGAACTCAAAGCCGAAGGGCACAAGAGCGAAACGTTAAGTCAGGTATTAATTACTTCATTACCTAATGAAGAAAACGAAGCCTTTAAAACGCTTCTCAATGCACGTTTGTTGCGTAAGTTTTTTAGTGAGAACTTAAAACCAAAGAGCATTGCAGAATCGGAATCTGAAATGACGGAAAGTGTTACTTACCCCTTAGTTGTAGAGGCGCTAAGTAGCAAAAAGTGTTCTGAAAAATTAGCCGCTACCATTCAGTCCAATTTGGAACGTGCTAAAGATGAGGGTTATGAGATTAATGAGGAAGCTATTTCTGAGCATCTACAATCCATGACACCTACCTCTTTAAAGTCATTTTCTGACTTTGACACTATTGTTGATGAATGTGTGGCGGTATATGAAAAATCGCCCTCGCAGCATCCTGCCGCACCACAGGAAGTTTCTAAATTTCCAGAAATGGAGTCATTTGAAATAGTGGATGGTTACTTGTTGATTTATGTGAAAGACCAAAAGCTACCATTAAAAATCGACAAGAAAGATGCAAAAAGCCTAAAAACCGCGATTGAGCAAATGTAATAACAAATGCCGCCCTTAAGTCTCGTTGGGCGGCAACATAAAGAGATCATAATTATGAAAAGTATTTTTGAGCAAGCCGCCAATTGGCAGCAACCAACAGTAAAAGATGTTGAAACGATCATGATAAAAGCGGCAAGCAATCTTGGTTGTGAGGTTAAAAACCTTTATTCATATTTTGATGGTGATGCAAGAACGTTTCGCCGTTGGAAAGAAAATGCCGACAAAAACCCTGATCAAGCGAGTTCAATAAAATACTCACCTTTTGCGTTACTCGTTGCTATCGCCAGTTGCGATGTGGCGATTGAAAAAGGGCAGCGTAAAGCAAAGGGGGGAGAGATTATTTTTACAGAGAACAAAAAGCCATTGGAGCCTGTTAATAAAGAGCTATGGCAGCTTATCCAAGATAACTACGTTTTTACGGCTGACAACTTCGAAAGACCAAGTGAAAAAATAGTGAAGTTCTTCTACGGAAAAGATTCGGTCACTGGCATGTTTCGACAAGATTTAGCAACAATGCTTGGCTACGACAAAAACCATTTTGGAAGACTCATCGTAAGAATGAATTTTGGCACATGGGCAAGCTTAATGCTATGCATGGGCGTTCCTGTATCACGTCTGTTTGATTTCAATAAAACATCATGAGCAAACTCATAATTGGCTATGCAATAGATGGTCACAGCAAGCTGTTTGAACCTAAGTTAGATGATGCGATTCAATCTGTACCCCATGAAGAACTGAAATATCACTTAGAAACGGTAAGGCGATTGACCTTTTATGTTGACGCTGGTTTAGAAAACATGATGCCAGTTATAGCCCATTCATCACTAACGTTGAGTGAGAGCCGATTAAAGGAACTAGCGCACAGCACAAACAGGAATGATTGGGGCGATTTTCAGGAGTGGCGAAAATCCCTTTTAGCGCAATCACAGCATTAAACTAACATCGAAGTCAAAGCCCATTAGGGCGACACCTTGTAAGGAAAAAACAATGAAAACATTTCTATCTATGGCTGAGCTGGATTCAGCCCTTTCTAACACGCGCTTATTTGACACTTGCGAAACAATTCTTATCGAACATTTCTTGTCAAACACTTCCATAGTTGGAAATAAGCGCTTTCTATGCTTATGTGCAAAAGCTTACGCTCAAAGCGTTCTAACCCCAATGACCGATGAAGAACGCGCCCAAATCCCCTTTAAAGATTTAGATCAACAACAGCGACAAGTAGCCTTGTTAAGAGCAAAGGCAAGGGATGAAGAGTTACTATTACAAGTTATAAACAATGCTCGATTAGAGATAGAAACCTATTAACAGTTGCAGCGCTGCAACTATTCTCGGTCATTTTGCGTATTTTTCCATTGACTAGTGCGGTCATTTTGCATATCATTTATATCAAGAGGTGAGGAAAGTTCTCACACAAAAAGCCCAAAGCAGGGCGCACCAAAAAGGAAAAAATATGTACAGTGAAATCACTAAAAGAATGTTAAACGAATTTACAGAAAGTAACCCTAGTTTGACGAATTACATTAATGACATCGATCTAGAAACAGCTATCACAGCTTTTCATGGAGTAAGCCAGTTTCCAGAGCGTCACGCCGCCTATGAAATTGCGCAATATGCGCAGCATCTTTGTGATGTAAAATCAAATGTTTTAAAAGCCGTTCAACGTGCTATCAAAAACGGAATTCAAGTTTCAGAACAACACGAAAAAGAGATTAATGCGGAGATTAATTTATTTAAGCCAAAGCTTTTGGATGCCTACAAAGCGTACTTTCACAGTCAAGGGCGTTGCATGTCTACACATGTAACAGGAGCGTCAAACTTTCCTGTCAATTCACAGAAAAAACGACATGAAAGCGCTGACAATAAAAAAGCTCAGATAGCTAATTTAGTTCAATCAGCCACAAAGCGAATTATACGCAATATGTTACCAGATGGAGACGGGACGGTAATTCGTTCAGATTCTAATAATGCCGTTGAATTGCTTGAAATAAAACTCACGGCAAAAGTGGCGGCTCACGAGAAAATGAAGCTAGCAAACAAAATCATACGAGAGGTGCTAAAGAACCCTACAACTGATCATGATAAATGTGTAGAAGCCTTAATTACTCGATGCGGATTAAAACCAAATCAGGCGGTTTCTATCTTAGAACCGGATCATGTAGGGAAAGTAGGTTTTCCCTCATACAGTCTAACGAACTCAAATCAAGAAATTAAGCGACTGAAAAATCGCCTTGAAGAACAAAAGGCACTAATTAATTCAAGAGAGAACGAATCTAGTTCGATCTATACATTACTCGACAATGGAATAAAAACCGAACTAAGCAGTGATAATAAGATCGTCATTATATTTGACGGCAAACCCTCAGATGAAACCAGAAGCGAACTCAAGCGGAGAGCTTTTAAATGGAGCCGAAATAGAGCAGCCTGGGTTAGAAAGCATACGCTGAATGCTGAAAAAGATTATGAGTGCTTCATTCTTCCAATGCTAAAAAGTCTCTAATCCCACAAAAAAGGCAACTGATTGGTTGCCTTTTTTCTATACAAACGTTGCTTTTTGCGGTCATTTTGCATATAATTTATATCAAAGCCCACTAGGGCGAACCCAAGAGGATAACGTTATGCATACCGCTACATTACTGAGTGTTAGAAAGCAGCTATCAGAAACCAGACAGTTATTTCTTCTAGACAAAAAGAAAAACCGCTTTATCAGTGAGTTAAGAGCAGGAAAAAGAGGTTTAGAAGTGCTATCTCATTTGTTCGATTACCTCACCAGCAGCAACAAAAAAGGCTATACCAGCGAACAGCTCAGCGCGATCAAGTCCCATTCCCAAGGAATAACACAGTCAGAGTGGCAAGTAGCCGCCAAACAAGGCGTGTATGCAATTTATTCAGATTACCGTCACCTACGTCCAGCAATTATATTTAAAAGCTCTCAAGAGGGTTTTAAGCTCATTAAAGTCACGTTCTTACTAGACCTAGAGCAAGAAATAATTTCAGTGTGAACGCATTTCAATTTAGATTCAGTAGAAATTCCGCTTCCTCGGCTTCCGACTAATCTGAAAAAAGACTCAGATTAGCTACAGCACTGCGGCGAGCGGCTTATTTATAAGGCTCATATTATATGACTTTAACCAAGAAAATGATTATTAAAGCGGCTATTAAATCAACAGGCATAAGGCTTGAGTATATCGAATTAGTTAAATTTGAGGGTGAGTATCATTGGGGAGGGAAAGCTGGCGCTGTCTTTGATGAAATGAACACCTATTACAAAAAGCTGGATGATGTGCCATTAGAACGATGGATTAATGATCTTGAAAGCAAAATAGCAAGCGTACTAGAAACATCCAATTTTAAGTACATCAACGATTATATAGAGAGTGTTGATTGGGATAGTTGACGGTCATAATGCGTTTTTAAATATTGTTTTTATGGTCATTTTGCGTATAATTGAATTATTAACTAGACAGTCAGAGAATAGCAAAATGAAAACAAAGGATATTAGCTCAATTGTTCCGCTAAACGCCCATGATGGAAGTTTTAACCTTTCCGCTTGCTTTCATCATGGTAGCGGTCATGCAACATTTGTTAATGTCTCAAAGGAGGCATGTGATAAATGCAAAGGTGATCAGGAATCTCTTAAGCAGCTTTTTATTGATACATACGAAAAATCAGGTTCCATCAAGTTATATTAATGTTCCATAAAAAGCCCACTAGGGCGACACCCAAGAGGACAAAGCAATGAATGATCAGGAATACAATTTCGAATCGCTTTCAAACATCAGCAAAGCATCATTTAAAAAAATGGCAATTGTCACCCCGCGCCGCTTCATTCAGTTTTATCTAACTGATGAAGGAAAACGTAAATTCAATGTCATTAACAATTTCAGCAAAGAGCACAGCGCTCTAATATACCACCGCCTAGAAGCCGCTGTAGTGGACGCTAAGCCACTTTATAGTGTATGGGCTATCAATGCATCCAATCATGATCTTCTAGGGTTCAATTCTTTTAGAACGATTCAAGAAGTTAAACGCTTTTTAATCTCTTTTTATTCCTAATATGCGATAGAGTTGCAGCGCTGCAACTCTTTTTTTTGGTCATTTTGCATGTTTTTTATTGACTTATGCGGTCATTTTGCATATAATTTATATCAAGAAGTGAGGGAAGCTCTCACACCAAAAGCCCACTAGGGCGAAACCCAAAGAGGATAATAAGTTATGTATCTAGTACAAAAACCTTTCACTGGCTCTATCGTTGCTTGTGTTGAGTCAAACCAAGATCCAAAAATCCCTGAAATTCTGAAACGTTGCAACGTTTCCGGCGAATGGAACGTTATCGACGACGACGAACTTACGCAATTGTTTGACACTTACGAGCAATCCCTTTGCTCTCTACCGAAAACATGCACCGCAGAGCGCTTCAATGACATGTTTGAAATTTTACCACCTTGCCAATGGTCAACCGTTGGCGGCGTGGAAATGTTTCATGTTAGCGAACGCTTATATGGAAACGTTGTTTCATGGTTTTTTAATTACCAAAACGCTTTTTATACGTGCGAGCAATTAGCAAGCGCCTCGAAAACTGATTTATCTGAAATGGTCAAAGCTGCCTACAACGCTGCTCAGTAGACTTATTACCTTGCAACGGTCAAACGTATTGACCGTTGCGCTATCAGCCAAGAAAAGCCCCACAGGGCGCGTGGAAGAGGCAAAACTATGCAGGGATTCAGAATTGCAAAAGGTAGTGATATATCACCGCCTGATTTGTGCTTAGCAGGTTTTACAATGATAGATTTTAAGTTTTACCCAAGCGAAGAAACAACGGTAAAAACAATGCTCAAATCGTTCACTATAGATAATATTGGTTCGGACAGTCAGCCAATATTTATAATCAAGAGAAAATAAACGACCTTACTTTGTAAAAGTGAATGCTTGTTCATTCGCTTTTTTTGGTCATTTTGCGTATCTTTCCATTGACTAACTCGGTCATTTTGCATATAATTTATATCAAGAAGTGAGGGGAGTTCTCACACCAAAAGCCCACTAGGGCGACACCTTGTAAGGAAAAATACAATGAACATTAATGAAGCGTTTAACCTATTAGATCTTTCTGGCGAAGCTACTCAGCTTGAAATAAAAAAAGCTTACAAAAAAGCATCTATCAAATACCACCCTGATAAAAACCCTGCAAACCCTCAAGTAATGGTAGCGATCAACGCTGCTTACACATTTCTTAGCAATTTAGACGCTGATCCAGTACAGCAAGACGCAGACGCAACTAATTACGATTTTGCCGAAGCGTTACAGACTGTAATTTCTGAACTTGCAAAACTAGATGGATTAAATCTAGAAGTTTGTGGTAACTGGATTTGGATCAGTGGCGAGACAAAGAAACACAAAGATTCAATCAAAGAACTAGGTTGTTATTTCTCTCGAAAAAAATGCATGTGGTATTTTCGACCAGCAGAATATAGAAGCCGTTCAAGACGTTCTCATGACATAAGCGAAATCCGCGAAATGCACGGCTCTCAGGTAATCAAAACAGGTCGAACCAACACACAATTACTACGATAAAAAAAAGAGGCGCTACGCGCCTCTCCTTGGAGAATTTCGCTATGTCACTCATTTCAGCCAGCAAAGAAAATACTGCTAAAAGAACCGCTCAAAAAGAGCGATTCAATAGAACATATAACGACACTAAAGAACGATGCAAAAAAACAGTAGGTTCATTTCAAAATACTATAGGTAACAGCGCAATGCTAAAAGGCGCTGATCATGACACAAACGTTGATCTTGTATCTGATATGAAAAAGTTGATTATGTCTAAGTCTTCATGGTCACTCGATGAACTAAATCAATATGTTTCAAAACTAAATCATGATAATAGTATTAACTGGAGAGTTGAAAGAATCAGGCAGTCAATTTTTACTGGATTTGTTGTTACTATCTCGCTATCTGAATGCAACCCTACATTTATCTTCAAAAGTAAAAACGGGCTGCTAACTTGCACGTCATTTACTATCGCATAAAAAAAGGGAAGCATTAGCTTCCCTTTTCTCTTAATGGATATTTTTCTGACATAGCTCTTAACCAAGTGTTTGCCTCTTTTCTGGCTCTATTGGCTGTTTTAACGGCATCAGATTCTTCATGAAGTATTCGCAAGATAATACATGAGTAAATCCGTGAAACTCGATATCTAACATCATATCGAGTTTTAGAAAGCGTATCCTCTATAAACTTGAGATCAGCTTTGTGATACATTGGTGGTTTCAGGTTCATCAATATCAACCCCTTCTAACTGACGTTCGCCAGCAACTAGGCTTTCATACAATTCACTTATCTCCTTAAGACCTTTAGCTACAGTTCTTTTAAGTGTTGCATTCATCTTGTCATCTAGATCAAACGCCAACTTTGATTCACCTTGAGATGTCAAAACCTCATTAACTTTGTTCAACTTATCTTGAATTTCATCAATATTTTTTACTGTTGATTCTTCGACTTTGAACTTGTAATCAACTCGCTTTTTTTTCTCAACTTTTGTAAATAGACCAGCCATTTTTATTACTCCAACAATTGTAAGCCATTAGCAATTATAGTCATTAATAATATTTTTTTAAAGAGGGCGTTACAGCTACGCTGTCGGGCTTTTCGCTTCGCTCGTATCGCTAACTTGAATCACAAGTATCGAGCAAGCTCGATGTGATTCTAAGTTCCAGATACGCAATCCCTAACGCAAAAAATCTCTGAAAATCTTCACCTCTTTCGCGTGAAAATTTTGAATTAAACATTTAGATCCACCTGCTCCCTTTCGCGTTGTTTTTCGTTAAATGCACTGACTTCTATTTATCTCAAAGTAGAACCTTGGTATCAAGGGTTCGCTACGCCGCTACGCGCCCTTGATACCAAGAACCATACGTTGAGATTGAGAAGTCAGGCAATAACAAAAATCAACACTCCAATAGGTGAAATCATGGAATCAATATTCAACTCAAAATCAAAAGGCTTTAGCGTAGCGAAAGGTAGCGACATATCACCAAGTGATTTACTGTCATCTGGAATCTTTATGAAAGATTCAAAATTTCATCCTCATAACTTGGACACAGTTGAACACTTGATATTCAAAGCATTTAGAGAGGGAAAAATAAAAACAAACTACTTGGTTAGAGAAGAATCCACATTCCTAAACAGAATATACAGATTCGATGCTTGCCCGTTTTAACGGGCTTTTTTTTTAAAAATCTTGATTACTGATTTGGGCGTTACAGCTACGCTGTCGGGCTTTTCGCTTCGCTCGTATCGCTAACTTGAATCACAAGTATCGAGCAAGCTCGATGTGATTCTAAGTTCCAGATACACAATCCCTAACGCACTCGAAAGAAGAATTATACACATACACACAGCCACTTCCGAGATAATTCCTCCGGTCTCGAAAGTAACTATGCATATGTGCATAATTCTTCAATTAGCTTCTGAGAACGTTGTTAGAAAGACCGCAAGCAGTGTTATACACATACACACAGCCACTTCCGAGATAATTCCTCCGGTCTCGAAAGTAACCATGCATATGTGCATAACACTGCAATAAGCATCGCCGCAAGTTGTGAAATAAAACAAGAGGTCAAGGCTAGAAGTCACTTCTACTAAAACAGGGAGGAATT